>JANXLW010000331.1 GCA_025354965.1 Betaproteobacteria bacterium | reverse complement strand
CAAAATCAAACATGCACAAATTCTCCAGTAGAAAACAAAAAAAGGCGAACAAGCTGTTCGCCTTCGCCAGAATGGTGGGTGCTGACGGGCTCGAACCGCCGACCTACGCCTTGTAAGGGCGCCGCTCTACCAACTGAGCTAAGCACCCCACCTTAACCGGCTGTCAGTTCAAATGATCTTTTAAAGCTTTGCCCGGACGAAACTTGGGCACCTTGGCTGCCTTGATTTTAATCGCAGCGCCGGTGCGGGGATTGCGGCCCACACGGGCGGCACGTTTGGCGACAGCAAACGTGCCAAACCCCACCAGCGAAACCGAGCCGCTTTTTTTCAAAGTGCTCTTGACAGCGCCGATGATGGACTCCAGCGCCCGCGCGGCGGCCGCTTTGGAAATGTCGGCGCTTGTTGCGATGTGTTCAATCAGTTCGGTTTTATTCACAAAGAACCTCTCGTATGGATACAGTGTTAATTGAATTGTCTCTGGAAAATCTTGCGCCTGACCAACTTCATGAAATTTGTTTCTCGGACTGAATCCGGGTCAGTTCAGCATGGGGTTTTACATGAGTGCGGACGCAAATTCTAGTCGCTTTTCACGAGCGCACCCGTTCTTTGGGTGCGGATTTTGGACGTGAACGGGTAATAGTTCACAGCCGCGCATTTCGGGTACATCAAAGGACACCGGCAATGGCCCGCCCAACGTCCGTCGTGCTAGCGGTTCCGCTCAAATCCGGCGTTCGCGGTGCACCGCTTTGGGGCTCCAGCACATTTTCAATGGCCATCAAAATTGCGTCGTGCGCATCCCTGTGCCCCAGAAATTCCAGCATCATGGCGCCACACCAGATTTGTCCAATGGGATTGGCGATGCCGTGGCCGGCGATATCCGGAGCGGAACCATGGACCGGTTCAAACAGGGATGGAAACCTGCGCTCGGGGTTTAGATTGGCGCTGGGTGCAATACCAATCGTGCCGGTGCAAGCCGGCCCGAGATCGCTCAGGATATCGCCGAACAGATTGCTGGCCACCACCACATCAAAGAAATCAGGACGCTGTACAAAATGCGCTGTCAGTATGTCGATATGGAATTTGTCGAGCCTTACAGCGGTATAGTTCTTCGCCATCTCAACCACACGTTCGTCCCAATAAGGCATGGTGATGGCGATGCCATTTGATTTGGTAGCACTCGTCAAATGTTTTTTTGGACGCGATTGGGCCAGTTCAAAGGCAAACTTCAGAACACGATCAACACCAATGCGAGACATCACAGTTTCCTGCATCACGATTTCACGTTCGGTGCCTTGGTACATGCGCCCGCCTATGCTGGAGTATTCGCCCTCGGTGTTTTCGCGCACGATGTACATGTCGATTTCACCCGGCTCGCGGCGACTGCCGTCACGCCGCACCACCGGCGCAACAATGCCCGGCATCAGGCGCGCCGGCCGAAGGTTCACATACTGATCGAACTCGCGTCGAAACAGCAGCAGTGAACCCCACAGTGAGACGTGGTCGGGTATTTTGTCAGGCCAACCCACCGCACCAAAGTAAATGGCATCGTGGCCACCAATCAGGTCTTTCCAGTTGTCCGGCAGCATTTTTCCGTGCTTCTCGAAATAGTCCCAACTGGAAAAATCAAAATGATCGAACTGCAGGTCAATGGCAAACCTGCCAGCCGCCGCCTCCATCACGCGTATGCCTTCCGGCATGACCTCTTTGCCAATGCCATCGCCGGCGATGACTGCAATTCTCTTTTTACTCATGCTGAATTCCTCTTGAATCGCTTATTGGAACTTAACCGACGCGACCCGCTTTGAATATCAAGTCACGCGGGTCTGGCGAACCACCATCGAAACGCCGGCAGCGGTCAGCACGATGCCGGCGATAGTCGGAGCGGTGATGGGCTCGGCAAACAACAGCCACGCCAACAAGGCAGTTGTGGGAGGCACCAGGTACATCAAACTGGTAACCGACGCCGCCGCACCGCGTTGTATCAGCAGGTATAAAAGCGAGCTGCCACCCAGCGTCAAGGCCAGCACTGACCAGGCCATGGCAGCGGCCAGTTCAACATTCCAGCGCATCGTTTCCGACTCAAGAAGTGTCACGGGCAACGTCACGATCATGGCGGCAGCCAATTGCACCACGTTGGCCGTTCGGACATCACAAGATGCCACGAAGCGCTTTTGGTACAGGGTTCCGATGGTTATGCTGAGCAGTGCAGCAGCGGCCAACAACATATTCAGCCAGTTGGCCTCTCCACCCTGCCCAAACTTGCGTGAAACGACCAGCACCAGACCGACAAAACCCAGCACCAGCCCGGCCCATTGCCGGGCCACAATTTTTCCGCCGGTGGCCGACAGCCACAACGCGGTCAGCACTGGTTGCAGGCCAACAATCAGGGCAGAAAGACCTGATCCCATACCCGCCTTGACTGCCGCCCAGACACCTCCCAGATAGATGGCATGCATGAAAACGCCGGTCATCGCCAGGTGCAACCATTGAGCCCGGTTGCGTGGCCAGGCTACATGTGCCAACACAATCCAGGGCAAAAAGCACAGGATAGACAAGGCGTAACGCATGACCAGAAACTTCATGGGAGGAGCGTGCGGCATGCCAAACCGGGCGACGATAAAGCCGGTGCTCCAGATCAGTACAAACAACGCTGGCATGGCCTTGACCATGAAGCGATTATCAGGTGCCGTCACTTTACCCGCGCCCGGATTTCAGGCAGCGCTTTTTGCAGGTAGTACACCATGGACCAGACCGTCATCAAGGCGGCAATCCAGATCAGCCAGACACCCCAGAGGTGCGTATTGATGACTCCCAGCAACAAGCCATCAAATAGCAAAAACGGGATCGCCACCATTTGCACCACAGTTTTCAGCTTGCCCACCAAGTGCACCGCGACGCTCTTGGAGGCGCCAATCTGAGCCATCCATTCACGCAGTGCAGAAATTGCAATTTCCCGGCCAATGATGATGAGCGCGACAAAGACATCGGCACGGCCCAGGTGCACCAGAACCAAGACACAGGCGCAGACCAGAAACTTGTCGGCCACCGGGTCCAGAAACGCACCGAAGGAAGACACCTGGTTGAGCTTGCGTGCCAGGTACCCATCGAGCCAGTCGGTCGCCGCGAAAACGACAAACATCACCGTGGCCACCAGGTTTCGAGTTGTCGGTTCAATCGGCAAATAGAACACGCCGACGATCAACGGGATCGCAACAATGCGGGCCCAGGTCATGATGGTCGGAATAGTGAAAAACATGATCTCATTGTGGCACGGCTCAGCGGCGGTTCGGCGGCTCGTGATCAGTGCAGCGCACGGTAAATTTCTTCCGCCAATTCATGCGAGATGCCTTCCACAGTCGCGATATCTTCGACACCCGCCAGCGCCACCCCCCGAACTCCGCCAAAGCGCTGCAGCAATTTGGCACGCCGCTTGGGCCCAATTCCTGGAATTTCCTCCAGCTTGCCGCCATCCACGCGAACCTTGGCCCTTTGCGCTCGCATGCCGGTGATGGCAAAGCGGTGCGCCTCGTCCCGAATCTGAGCCACCAACATCAGTGCCGCTGAGTCCTTGCCCAAATAAACCTTCTCGCGCCCGTCGGCAAACACCAGTTCCTCCAGTCCCACCTTGCGCGCCTCGCCTTTCTCGACGCCGACAATCAACGACAGATCGAGTCCGAGTTGCCCAAACACTTCGCGCGCCATGGACACCTGGCCTTTGCCACCATCGACCAGCACCAGGTCGGGCAGGCAACCCGTTCCGGCAGGTGTCAGACCGGTCTTTTGCGCTTCCTGCAAGGTCTCGGCCAACTTGCCATAGCGACGCATCAGCACTTGCCGCATGGCAGCGTAGTCGTCTCCCGGCGCTATGCCGTCGATGCCGTAACGGCGGTACTCGGTGTTCTGCATTTTGTGATGATGAAACACCACACATGAGGCTTGGGTGGCCTCGCCAGCGGTATGCGAAATATCAAAGCACTCGACACGGAGTTCTTCCAGACTTGCCGGGGCCAGGTCCAGTGCGTCGACCAGTGCCCGGGTGCGTGCCTGCTGCGAGCCTTCTTCCGATAGCAGGCGTGTCAATTGCAGTGCGGCATTGGTTTGCGCCATCTCAAGCCAGAGACGGCGTTGTTCGCGCGGCTGGTGCACCGCGGTTACCTTGACGCCGGACTGAATCGAGAGCGCCTTGAGCAGGCCCTTGTCCACCGGCTGACTCACAACCAGCGAAGGTGGCACCGGTACATTCAGATAATGTTGCGCAACAAACGCCTCCAGCACCTGCGCCTCGACCGAAGGTGCTGGTTGTGCGGCCTGGGGGTCGTCATGTTCGTCGTGGTGGATGCCGGCAGCGTCTTCCACGTGCACCGGAAAGTACGGTCGATCCCCCAGGTGGCGCCCACCGCGCACCATCGCCAAATTGACACAGGCACGGCCGCCCTGCACCTTCACGGCCAGAATATCGACATCACGGTCCGAGACGTTATCGACCGATTGCTGATGCAGCACATTTGAAAGTGCACTCACCTGGTTGCGCAGTTCGGCCGCCTGCTCAAACTCCAGCGCTTGCGCGTGCGCCATCATGCGGGCTTCCAGCACATCCATGACTTGACGCGCATCGCCGCGCAAAAAGCGCTCGGCATTGATAACGTCCTGCGCGTAGTCCGAGGCGGAAATGTGCCCCACGCACGGTGCCGAACATCGCTTGATCTGGTACAGCAGACAGGGCCTTGTGCGGTTGTTGAAAACCGGGTCCTCGCAGGTGCGCAGGCGAAACACCTTCTGCATCAACAATATCGCCTCTTTCACCGCCAGGGCGTTGGGGTAAGGTCCAAAATACCGGTGCTTTTTTTCAACCGCCCCCCGGTAGTAGGAGACTCTGGAAAAGGCCGAACCGGAGATCGGGGCCGCATTCGCGCAAGGAACAACGCCCGTCATCTTCAGGTACGGATAACTTTTGTCGTCCCGAAACAGGATGTTGTACTTCGGGTTCAGCGTCTTGATGAGGTTGTTCTCCAGCAGCAGCGCCTCCGCCTCGGAACGCACCACTGTTGTTTCCATGCGCGCAATTTTGCTCACCATGTGCCCGATGCGCGTACCTCCATGATTTTTCTGGAAGTAGCTCGATACGCGCTTTTTCAGGTTGACGGCCTTGCCTACATAGAGCACAGCACCAGACCCGTCAAAGTACCGGTACACACCGGGTAGTGCGGGCAGGCGGGCGACATCGCTCAACAGTTGCTCGGGGGGTGTCAGCGACGAAGATGTCTCAACTGGCACGGTCGGCTCAGGCGGGTTGGAGTCAGGCAAAACAGGCATAGGAACGTATTGTGGACAATCTGCAGCGTGAAAACAGGAAACCTTTGGGACATCTTCTGCAAAGTCATCGATAACTACGGTGATATCGGTGTCTGCTGGCGTTTAAGCAAAGGTTTGGCGGCGTGTGGTGAACGCGTGCGTTTGTGGGTGGACGATGACCGCGCCTTAAGCTGGATGGCGCCCAAGGGCGCCCCAGGGGTTGAGGTCAGGCACTGGACACCGTCCATCCAAGCGGATGGCTTGGCAATGGGCAACATTCTGGTCGAAGCTTTTGGTTGCGAGATTGCTCCTGAGTTAATAGCTGCGTATGCGCAGAGAAAAAAGGCTGAGGGCCACCCGATAGGCAAATGGATCAATCTCGAATACTTAAGTGCTGAAAGTTTTGCAGAACGCAGTCACGGCCTGCCCTCACCGGTCATGACAGGGCCGGGTGCAGGCCTGATCAAACATTTTTTCTACCCTGGATTTACGGCTGCTACTGGTGGGTTACTCAGGGAGCCTGACCTGGCGCAGCGTCAGGCCTGGTTTGACCGCGTAGCGTGGCTGCAGCAACTGGGCATTAAGTTTCAAGGTGAGCGTCTGGTTTCGCTGTTTTGCTACGAGCCACCCACCTTGGGCGAACTGATGGATCAGCTGGCTGTCGGCGCTCAACCCACACGGCTACTGGTCACAAGCGGGCGAGCAGCGGTGATCGTCGCAAACTGGGTTGAGAAAAAAAACAACTCTCAACCGGGGTGGAACCGGCACGGAAAACTGTCGTTTTCATACCTTCCGATACTGAGCCAGCACGATTTTGACCACCTGCTGTGGACCTGTGACCTGAATTTTGTCCGGGGGGAAGATTCGCTGGTGCGCGCTTTGTGGGCCAACAAGCCTTTTGTCTGGCAGATTTACCCGCAGCACGATGATGCCCACTGCGGCAAGCTGGACGCTTTTCTGGAGCTGCTGGACGCGCCACCTTCAATGCGGGCTTTTCATCAAGCCTGGAATGGAATAGGCAACGCGATCCTGCCCTCGCTGGCGTTACCTCAATGGCAGCAAGCCGTTACCAAAGCACTATATCTGCAACTGCAACACGATGATCTTGTGACCCAAATCATGCGGTTTGCACAAAAAAACCATTAAAATTCAAGACTTTGCGAAATTTGACTTGATTTTCGTCCAGTCCATAACGCTCTCGCCGCTAAGCAAGCGGCCAACATTCACACTATCGCTATGAAAACCGCTCAAGAAATTCGCGCCGGCAACGTCATCATGCACGGCAAAGACCCGATGGTCGTGCTCAAGACCGAATACAGCCGCGGCGGCCGCAACTCTGCCACCGTGCGCATGAAACTCAAAAGCCTGCTCAACAACTTCGGCACCGAAGTCGTGTTCAAGGCCGACGACAAGATGG
>JANXLW010000294.1 GCA_025354965.1 Betaproteobacteria bacterium | reverse complement strand
GTCATGAAACCATAGTTGTGCGCCATCGCCTGCATGTCGGCCTCCAGCGCACGCGCTTTTTTGGCGGAGTCGGCCACATAGAGATACCCCTTGACCTGATCACATTCGATCTGAAATTCAGCGATCCGCTGGTCGATCAGTTCCAGGGCTTCAAGTGTCATATCCCAGGCCACCCGGGCACCGGCAACGCCCAACTGTTGCTCAAACGGCTGCTGCCCGCTGGAATACCCCACAATAGCCTGGCCGCCATTGCGCCCGGAGGCGCCACTGCAGACGCGATCAGCCTCCAGCACCACCACTTTGTAGCCGCGCTGGGCCAACTCGATGGCAGAAGAGAGCCCGGCGAAGCCAGCTCCCACCACCACCACATCGGCACTCAGTTCACCCTGCAAAGGTTCGCCAACAGGCGCACGCCGCACACTGGCTTCGTAGTAACTCTTCTGGTTCAATTGGGTATCCGAGTCGAGCAACATAAATCGGTCTTTCCTGGCAGTCAGCTTGCGTTCTTGGCCACCTGGCCACAGAGATAGGTCCAGACCAATGTGGCAGCGACGTTGCTGGTGAGTTCAGCATGGTCGTAGGCTGGTGCCACCTCGACGCAGTCCATCCCGATCATGTTGAGTGGTGCCAGTTCCTCCAGGAAGGTCAATACCTGTGAACTACTCATCCCACCCGGCTCCGGCGTGCCAGTCCCGGGGGCAAACGCCGGATCCAGGCAGTCGATATCCAGTGTCAGATAGCAAGGCCGCTTACCAATACGATCCAAAATCCGAGCAATGACGGGTTGCAATCCGGCACCGTCGAGTCCGCGCAATTGGCGGGCTGTGAAAATCATGCCCCCTTGGTCTTGCACGTACTCCCTGGCGGCGCGCTCACCGCTGGAGCGCAGACCGATTTGCACCGTGTGGACAGGGCTTACCAGCCCTTCGGCAATAGCTTCATAGGTCCAGGTGCCGTGACCGGAAGGTTCACCAAAATGGTCCTGCCACGTGTCACAGTGCGCATCAAAATGCAGCAAGGCCAACTCACCGTGCCGTGCGCGCGCTGCCCGCAACAGTGGCAGCGTGACCGAATGATCACCACCCAGAAAAACACAGTGATGCTTTGCCATCAACGCGACCGCTTGTGCCTGGATGTGCTGGCGAACCTCGGCCAATGGCGATGCATTGGGCAGGCGCATGTCATGAGCATCACCCAGATGGTCGGCGGGTGAGACACCGAAAAAGGGATGCAACCCATCGCACAGCATCAGGCTGGCACGCCGAATCTCCTGCGGTCCGAAGCGGGCCCCTGGGCGATTGGTCACGGCACCGTCAAATGGAACACCGGCCAGGGCAAATGCCTGATGGGCAAGCTCGGACACGTCGAGAAACCGGTTGCTGTTGTTGGCGTATGCAAATTGACCCATGCTCATGAGAGTAAGCCTCGCTTTGGTGGAGCCTGAAGGTACCCCAATTTATCTGCGCCCGTTGGTGCCAATTTGCGCATTTGGTGGCAAGCCACTGCCAGTCGACCACGCTCTGCCAGTGTCAGGCATGATGCAGCGTCGCAACTTTTTCTTCCAGCACCGTGCACAACACACCCAACCGTCTGCTGGCCTATGCGCTCCTCGCTCTCAGCATGGCGCTGGTCGGAAGCTACGTCGCCCTGTCAAAGCCCCTGGTGGCCGCCCTGCCAGTCCTGTTGCTGGCCTGGATGCGCTTCGGCATCGGCGCAGTGCCATGCCGCACTGGTTGATCAAACCAGACGGAGAACCAAGGATGACCCTGGCGACCAAGAAGCTTGTCTTTCTGGAGTCATTGCTGGGCAACTTTTTGTTTTCAATTTGCATGTTGTACGGCGTGAGCATGACCAGTGCCGTTTCTGCCGGTGTCATCATGGCGTCGATCCCAGCCGTGGTCGCGCTGCTGAGCTGGCTGTTTCTGCGTGAACGCATCGGCCTTCGGGTCTGGGTTGCGATTGCCTGCGCCGCTTTCGGTATCGGGCTGCTTGCGCTCTCAAAATCGGCGCCTTCAACACCCTATGAACCAACCCTGGAGTCCGATTTGGCGCATCAAGACCGGCTGTTGGGCAACCTGCTGGTGTTTGGCGCGGTCATGTGTGAAGCCGCCTATGCAGTGATTGGCAAGAAACTCACCGGCGCCTTGACACCGAAGCGAATCACAGCGCTGATCAACCTATGGGGCTTCGTGTTAATGACGCCCATGGGCCTGTATACGGCCGTCAAATTCGATTTCAGCCGCGTAGCGGCCTCCACCTGGCAGCTGCTGGTGTTCTACGCGCTGGCGGCCAGTGTCTGGGCCGTATGGCTATGGATGACCGGTCTGAAAAGCGTGCCGGCCGCAAGAGCCGGTGTCTTCACCGTGATGTTGCCAATTTCTGCGGCGCTGGTTGGTGTGTTTGTACTGGGCGAAACACTGCGTGGCGTGCAACTACTGGCTTTCGGCATTGCCTTGATGGGGGTCGTTTTAGCCACCCTGCCGGCCCGCACAAACCTCTAAGCAGCGCAACGCTTGAGCTGCCAAATTCAAGTCAAACACCGCGCGCCAAGTACCATGCCATCAGCATCCGCATAGAGCCAATCGCCGGGGCGAACCCAGACCCCCTGGATCTGCACCGCAACCTCCATTTGTCCTTGATTGCGTTTCTCGGTTGGCATCGGCATGCTTGCCAAGGCCCGAATTCCGACCTCCAACGTGGCCAGCTCCATCACGTCGCGCACGCAGCCGTCAATCACTACGCCAGCCCATCCATTCCTTACCGCCGCCGCGCCAAGGTTGCCGCCCAGCAGTGCCCGACGCAATGAACCGCCGCCATCAACCACCAGCACCTTGCCAACCGGTCCCGCAGGCGACCCCTCGAAACCCCGGGTATCAAGAGTTGCTTTAACGAGGGAATTGTCCTCAAAACACTTGATGGTTACCACCGGGCCGCAAAATTTACGCACGGCGCCATAGTCGCGAAACACCGGTGCCAACACCCGGAAATCACCCGACGCATCGTTTTTATGCGAATCGCAGAGATCACAGGTGAAAAATGATGCAGACATGGATTGACTCCTTCGGTTTGCAAAATTGTAGGGCCCCAGACCCGCTGTGCGCTATCAACAGAGGCCGGAAATAGTGTGTTGTGACGCGGTGTTGATAGCGGCACCTAGTGCAACGCGTTAACAGTTTTCAGTCAATTGAAGCGCTAATATTCTGGTTTCAGAGGAGAGAAACCCGAAATGCTCGGTAAAAAAAACAACGCTTCCCAATGAAATAAACGTCTTTTCGCTTGGAAACGGACAAATTCTCCAGTAGCATCCGCCTTGCCAGTGGAGAAGCAGTTCTTTGCTGGTGATTAATCAACTTCTAGAAGGACAATAAATCATGGCAACTGCAAAGAAAGCTCCGGCAAAGAAAGCCGCTCCCGCAAAAAAGGCTGCACCCACCAAGAAAGTGGCGGCCAAAAAAGTAGCCGCTAAAAAGGCAGCTCCGGCAAAGAAGGCTGCGCCCGCAAAAAAAGCGGCACCGGCTAAAAAGATAGTCGCAAAGAAGGCGCCGGCTAAAAAGCGCACTCCCAATGCGGCGTTCATGAAAGCCCTGACGCCTAGCGCGGCTCTGGCTGCTGTGGTGGGTGCAAGCCCGCTGCCGCGCACCGAAGTCGTTAGCAAGCTGTGGACTTACATCAAAAAGAACAAGCTGCAGGACGCTGTCAACAAACGCATGATCAACGCCGACGCCAAACTGAAAGAAATCTTCAACAAGGCGCAAGTGTCCATGTTCGAGATGGCCGGCCTGATTGGCAAGCACCTCAAGTAATCGGCCTTTGCCGATCTCTTCAAAGGCCGACGCAAGTCGGCCTTTTTCGTTCTGGCATGATCGACGCTGAGTTTCGATATTTAACCCTCAGCCATGCTGCGTTTTCTTTTAACCCGTTTCAGCCTGATCGTCCCTACCTTCATCGGCATGACGCTGGTTGCGTTTTTCCTGATTCGCCTGGTGCCGGGCGACCCGATTGAAACCCTCGCCGGTGAACGCGGCATTGATGCAGTACGGCACGCTATCCTGCTCAAGGAGTATGGGCTGGACCGGCCCGTGCTGGTGCAGTACGGCATCTACATTGGCCGTGTTCTGCAAGGCGATCTGGGTAAATCCATCATTACGCACGAGCCTGTGCTGAATGAATTCCTGGCGCTGTTCCCAGCCACCATTGAGCTCGCGGTGTGCGCCATTTTGTTCGCACTGCTGTTGGGCATACCGGCAGGCATCCTGGCGGCGGTAAAACGCAACTCGGTGCTGGACCACGGTGTCATGGGCGTGTCCCTGACCGGCTATTCCATGCCGATCTTCTGGTGGGGCCTGCTGTTGATCCTGCTGTTTTCGGTGCAACTGGACCTGACGCCGGTGTCGGGGCGAATTGCGGTCAAGTACTTCATTGAACCCATCACCGGCTTTTTGCTGATCGACTCCTGGCTGACCAGAAAGCGCCTTTGTCGCCCACCAGCCAGGAG
>JANXLW010000267.1 GCA_025354965.1 Betaproteobacteria bacterium | reverse complement strand
GGATCGCAAGCATCCGATTTTAGGGTTTGCCCGCCGCCTGCGCGTTGGGCTTGGCCTGGGCGACGAACCCAATGCGGTTCAAACCAGCTTTTTGTGCGATACCCATCACTTCCACAATCCGTCCGTAGGGTACGGCCGCATCGGCCCGCAGCTGTATTTCGGTATCCGGGTTGGATTTGGCCGCTTGAACCAGCTGCAAAGCCAGTTCCGACAAATCAAGCGGCTTGTCATTGAGATAAGCTTGTCCGGACTTGTCGACCACCAGTGCCACAAACTGCGGCGCAGAACCCGGTTTGGCAGCCTCTGTTCTTGGCAGGTCCAGCTTGATGGAGCTTGCCAGCAGGGGCGCCGTGATGATGAAAATCGCCACCAGTACCAGCATCACGTCAACCAGCGGCGTCATGTTGATTTCGCTCATCGGCTGCGCGCGCTGGGTACGTTCAAGACGACCAAAGGACATGTTATGTCGCCCCCACGCTTGTCACGGCCGCGGCGGCGTTCATTCGATCTCGCGCCCTGGCTCGGTAGCCAACAGGTCCCGCAGGTCACGTGCAAACCCTTCCAGCTCGGCCTCAATACGCCCGATAGAGCGACCCAGCACGTTGTAAGCCAACACCGCCGGTATGGCCACTGCCAAGCCTGCGGCAGTCATGATGAGCGCTTCGCCGACCGGGCCGGAAATCTTGTCGATGGTTACCTGTCCGGCGTTCGCAATGCCGATGAGGGCATGGTAAATACCCCACACTGTGCCCAACAAGCCGACAAAAGGAGCGGTGGAACCCACCGTGGCCAGCAACACCTGGCCGTACTGGAGTTTGGCCAGTGCCACGTGCAACGCGTCGCGCAGCAAGCGGGTTAGCTGGTGCGTCTTGTCTCCGGCGCACGCCAGCGTGCCATTGGCTTCAAGTTTTGCCGCAAGGACAATCGACGTAACGATTGCTTCGCGGTCAAATGCCTTGAATTTTTGCAGTGCTTCTGCTATCGACACCGACTGCCAGAAAGCCGCCACACAACGCGCCACATCACCCCCCGCACGGCGCAGCAACCATGATTTCCACAAAATGACGACCCAGCTACCGACTGACATGGATAGCAAAATCAACGCCACCCCCTGGGTAAGCGCATCGCCTTGCACAAACAACTGAGCGGCGTTCATGTCAAGTTGAGCACGTCAAACATGTCGAACATGCCTGATTTTTTGCTTGCCAGAAAACGTGCGGCGCGCAGACTGCCCTGCGCATAGGTGGCTCGGCTGGATGATTTGTGCGCAATTTCGATGCGCTCGCCGGTGCCGGCAAACAGCACCGTGTGATCGCCCACAATGTCACCGCCCCGAATGGTGGCAAATCCAATGGAGGACGGGTCCCGTTCGCCGGTCACACCCTCACGGGCATAGACGGCACAGTCTTTCAGCTCGCGTCCCAGCGCGGTGGCGATGACTTCGCCCATTTTCAGAGCAGTGCCTGACGGCGCGTCGACCTTGTGGCGGTGATGGGCTTCAATGATTTCAATGTCGTAGCCGGTGGCCAGGGCGCGGGCCGCCATTTCAAGCAGCTTCAGCGTCACGTTGACACCGACGCTCATGTTGGGTGCCATCACAATGGCGATGTCCTGGGCGGCGGACACGATCTCGGTTTTTTGCGCTGCGCTGAATCCTGTGGTGCCAATCACCATGTTGACATGCAATTCTCGACAAACCCGCAAATGGGCCAGCGTGCCCTCGGGCCGGGTGAAATCAATCAGTGTGTGTGCGGCTTTCAGTCCTTCAACCAGATCGGCTGTGATCGACACGCCACTGATCTGGCCGAGAAACGCCATCGCATCCATGCCAACGGCAGGGCTGGTGGCCATATCCAGCGCGCCGGTCAGTCTGCAATCGTCCGCGGCCGCAACGGCCTCAATCAACATTTGCCCCATGCGCCCGCCGGCACCCGCCACTGTAATGCTATGGATCCAGCTTGCTGTCATTGGAAAACGGCTGCAATTCAGCGCACTGCAGGCTCTAGCGGCGGGTAACTCGCTGGCAGCGCAGGAAGTGGCTTGGCTTCGACCTTTTTGGTCGGCGCAGGCAACTGCTTCATGCCTTCTTCAGTCATTTCCAGCATCGGTACCTTGCCGAACTTGCGACCGGTATCGATTGATGCCACAAACTCAGCCTCGGTGGGCAGGGACTCAGCTTCCATCCGTTCCAGCAAATCGCCTTTGAAAAACACAGTAACTTTGCGCGACTGCGGCTCCATGCCCTGACGTTTGAAGGTAAAAACATAGTCCCAGCGGTCGGCATGAAAAATACTGGTCAATAGGGGTGTGCCCAGAATATCGCGCACCTGCAGACGGCTCATGCCTGGCTTGACCGCAGCCGCTTGTTCCTTGGATACAAAATTTCCCTGCACGATATCCATCTTGTAAGGCGTAACGATGCTCGCAATTTTGTAGCTGGCACTATTCAGGCTGCCACAAGCCACCAAACTTGCGCTTGCCAGTAAAAGCCAGCCTAACAGGCTACGACGATGTTGAGTATCAGACATGGGATGAGGTGTGGCGATATGATCAGCGCATTGTACCGGCTGTACCCGCGAGGCCAGCCTGCCAACTGGCAAGAGAGAAACCTCCATGACCAATATTGACGAACTCAAAAGCACCGGCCTCAAGGCCACCTTGCCGCGCCTGAAAATACTGGAGATCTTTCAAAAAGGCAGGCAACGTCATATGACCGCCGAAGATGTGTTCCGGGTATTGCTGAAAGACGGCTCCGATGTCGGCTTGGCCACGGTTTATCGCGTATTAGCCCAGTTTGAACAGGCTGACATTTTGATTCGAAGCCATTTTGAAGGCGGCAAAGCGGTCTATGAAATCAACGAAGGGCAGCACCATGATCATCTGGTATGCCTGGATTGCGGCAAAGTGGAGGAGTTTTACGATGCGGATATTGAAAAGCGTCAGCACGCAGTCGCCAAAAGCAAGGGTTTTGCCATCGCCGACCACGCCTTGAGCCTGTACGCCCACTGCACCTCCAGCCCGTGCCCGAATCGGCCGGCCGCCGTTAGTGAAGCAGGCTAAAACAGCCGGCACAAGCATCAAATCCGGGTACCGATGTTAACGCTGACTTCACTCAGCGGCGCTCATGGCTTTCCGATGACGCTCGACAAACTCCTGGTAGGTGTCAATACCTCGTAGCTGCAGAATAGTATTTCGTACAGCGGCCTCCACCAGCACGGCGATGTTGCGTCCCGCCACCACCTGGATGACCACTTTTCGCACCGGTACACCCAACACGTCCTGGGTCAGCGGCTCATAGGGAATGCGTTCGTACTCGCGCTCCATCGTTTCACGGCGCACCAGATGCACGATGAGCTTGAGCCGCATCCTGCGCCGAACCGCAGTTTCGCCAAAAATGCACCGGATATCGAGCAAGCCTATACCCCGCACTTCCAGCAGGTTCATCAGGAGTTCCGGGCAGCGACCCTCAATAGTGTCCTGATTGATGCGAAACAGATCGACCGCGTCGTCAGCCACCAGGCCATTGCCGCGCGAGATCAGTTCCAGACCCAACTCACTTTTACCCAGCCCGGATTCTCCGGTGATCAGCACACCCAGCCCAAGAATGTCCATGAACACACCATGCATCGAGCTGCGATCGGCAAAATGCTTGGACAAATAGGCTCGCAGCACATCAATGACAAAAGCCGAAGAGCCTTGCGTCGCAAACATCGGAATCTGCGCACGTTCGCACATTGAGAGCAATGCCTCTGGTGCGACTTGTCCGTCCGCAAGCACCAGTACTGGCGGCTCCAATGTGACGATGCGCGCAATCCGGCGGGCGCAGTCCTCGGGCGTATGGTTGGTGAGGTAGGCAATCTCGCGCTGACCCAAAATCTGCACGCGATAAGGATGAATGTAGTTGAGGTAGCCGACCAAATCGGCACCAGAGCGAGCGGCGCGCACCGCAACCTCGTCAAAGCGGCGCTCTGAAGCACCCAGGCCAGCCAGCCATTCCCATTTCAGGACGCCGCGAAACTCCTCGAACAACACGTCAGCGCTGACGACAGTGGGCTTCAAACAAATTCCTGTGGCTTTGGATCAATCACCCGGGGGTGATCAGGCGGCTTGTGCCGAACGCCAATTGGCGATCAGGCCATGCAAATCGGCCGCGTCGGCACTGGTGGCAAGTTTTTCACGCAAACCAGCATCACTGAGCAACTCGGCGATTTCCGACAGGATTTCCAGGTGCTTTTGGGTCGCCGCCTCCGGCACCAGCAAAAAAATCAACAGGCTGACCGCCTGCTCATCGGGTGCATCGAACCCAATCGGCTGCGCCAACTGAAAAACGGCCGCCATCGGCGCCTTGAGGCCTTTGATGCGTCCATGCGGAATAGCGACGCCATGACCCAGGCCGGTCGATCCAAGACGTTCCCGGGAGAACAAGCTGTCAGTTACCAGCGCCCGACTTAAGCCGTGAAGATTTTCGAACAGCAAGCCAGCTTCCTCAAAAACTCTCTTTTTGCTGCTGGCATCAACATGCACAAGAACTTGTGCAACGGATAGGATGGACGCGAGTCGATTCATAATTTGGTGTCGGATTATGCACCCAAGCGATTGGGGGTGCAAAAAAGCCGCCCAATTGGGCGGCTCGCCTGATTTCAGCTCAGACTTGTGTCCTCACATCAATCGTTTGGGGGCTTCGTGATGATGGTTTTGCAGGCGATCCTTGTGCCGAACCACCTGGCGATCAAGTTTGTCCACCAACTCATCCACAGCAGCGTACAAATCAGCGTGCGAGCTCTCGGCAAACATGTCGGTACCCTTGACATGTATGTTGCACTCCGCTCGCTGCCTTCCCTCTTTTTCCTTTTGTTTCTCCACCGTGAGTAGTACTTTGACATCGACAACCTGGTCAAAATGCCGAACGATTCGATCAAGTTTACTGGTGACGTAACTGCGTAGCGATGGGGTAACTTCGAGGTGATGGCCGCTGATCGTCAAGTTCATAAATAACCTCCTGTTGCTTTCCGGGTTGAAAAAACTACCAACGAATTCACTATGCCTTCCTTAACCCTAAAGCGCAATGCTTTTTTGCTGACGCAGTGCAATAATTTCAGCATACGGTTTTTTCAACGCTTCTTGCGGGCTCATTTAGGCTGCCCCGGCCGGTAGAGTTCAACTTTCTTGACCGCAGCTGGTTTGAATGCAACTACCCGCAACTTCTGCCAAATGCAATCAAACTCAAGCGGACAAACCATGCTGGCGTGCGCAGCATCGCCGATAGGGTACTGATATCGGCGCCGCTGGCTGCGCTGAGGCCCACCTCAGGAAACGAACAGGTCGCCGATACTTTTACGGTTCGGCCGAGTGACAACGCCTTTTTCGGTGATCAGCGCGGTAACCAGTTCTGCCGGTGTAACGTCAAAGGCTGGATTGCGAACCGCCACGCCGTTGGCTGCCCACTGGCATTGCCTGAAGCCTGTCACCTCCTCGGCAGGGCGTTCTTCAATCGGGATGGCAGCACCATCAGGAACAGTCAAATCGATGGTCGACAACGGACAAGCAACATAAAACGGTATCCCATGACGTTGCGCCAGCACCGCCACCATGTAGGTACCAATTTTGTTCGCCACATCACCATTCGCTGCCACTCGATCCGTGCCAACCACGACCGCATCCACTTCGCCCCGACTCATCAAATGTCCTGCCATGTTGTCGGTGATCAACGTTACCGGAATATTTTCCTGCACCATTTCCCAGGCGGTCAGTCGTGCCCCTTGCAGAAACGGTCGGGTTTCATCAGCGATGACTGAAATGCGCTTGCCGGCCTGCACAGCGGAACGAATCACGCCCAGCGCTGTACCGTGCCCGGCAGTCGCCAGCGCACCAGCATTGCAGTGCGTCAGCACCCGGGCACCGTCCGGCAAAAGAGCAGCTCCATGGTTACCCATCGCATGATTGATGCGAACATCTTCGGCAGATATTTCATGCGCCTGTGCCAGCAGTTGGTCAATTATTTCGGCTATCGCAAGGTGTTTGATGGCAATCCACAGAGCCCGCATTCGCTTGAGTGACCAGAACAAATTGACAGCCGTCGGCCGACTTGCCGCGAGCACATCGAAGCCGACTTCCATGCCATCACAAAATGCCTCACGCGTTGCATCGCGCAGGGCCGCAGCCTCCAGTGCAATACCGTAGGCTGCGGCGCAGCCAATCGCCGGCGCGCCACGAACCACCATCGCACGAATGCCCTCGGCAACACCGGCCGCCGAGCCAAATGGTAAATATTCAAACTTGGCCGGCAACACTCTCTGATCGATCATCTCAAGACGACCGTCCCGCCACCTTAGGGTCTGCACCACCTGCTGCTCATTGAATGACTGGCTCACGTTGATTCAATCCTTGCCGCGTCGACCGTAGCCTTTGAACTTGTCCAGCACCGCCAACATCTGGCTTGGCGACAGAAGCTTGGGCGCACCGAGTTGCAAAGAGCTCCAGTACTGTTCACAAAGCGACTCCACCTCGACGGCCAAAGCCAACGCATCGGTCAAATCAAGTCCGATCGCAATCATGCCGTGATTGCCAAGCAGACAGGCCTTGCGGTTTTCAAGCGCCTGTACTACCAGATCGGAAAGCTCCTGGCTACCGAAAATGGCATAAGGTGTGCAACGGATCGTGTCACCACCGGCCACTGCAACCATGTAATGAAAGGAAGGAATTTCGCGGTGCAGGCACGCCAAAGCGGTCGCATAGAGGGAATGCGTGTGGACGATGGCGCCAATTTCTGGACGCGCCAGCAAAATGTCGCGGTGAAACCGCCACTCGCTCGATGGTTTGCCGGCGCCAAAAATAGTGCCGGAAAAATCCACCTCCACCATGGCGTCCGCGGACAATTCTTCGGCCGGAACGCCGGAAGGCGTCACCAGGAACGATTGCGCTAGCCGGACTCCGATATTGCCTGATGTGCCGCAATTCAGGCGCAGCGCAACCAGCTTGCGCGACGCCTGCACCATCTCTTGACGATTGCGATGAGCAGTGCCGTGTCGACCAGCGGTCTGATTCACGATCCAAGCCTCAACACGCGGCCGGCAACCGCATCCAGGCGCTGCAGCATCTGCGGGTCCCGCGCATCGGGAGCGGTGATCAGTGCATGCTGTAGTGCGCTGCGGCAGCTACATGCGCAGGCATCAGCGTCAGCCTGCAATCGGGGCGCAACGCTTGTGACCATACTGCGAGCCTTCTCCGCGTTGGCCAGCAACACTTTGACTATCGCCTCTACCGTGACATGGTCATGGTCAGGATGCCAGCAATCAAAATCGGTCACCATGGCGACGGACGCATAGCAAAGCTCTGCTTCCCGTGCCAACTTGGCTTCCGGCATGTTGGTCATGCCGATCACGTCGCAGTTCCAGCTTCGGTAGAGTCGTGACTCTGCCAGGCTGGAGAACTGGGGGCCCTCCATTACCAGGTAGGTGCCGCCTTTGACCACATCAATCCCCGACTCGCGGGCCGCCGCTGCAACATGATTGCCGAGACGGCTGCAAACCGGGTGCGCCATCGAGACGTGCGCCACCAGCCCGGTACCAAAGAAGCTTTTTTCGCGGGCAAAAGTTCGATCAATGAATTGGTCCACGATGACGAACATGCCGGGCTGCAAATCTTCTCTCAAAGAGCCTACTGCGCTGACCGAAATAAGGTCTGTTACACCCGCGCGCTTCAACGCATCTATATTTGCGCGAAAGTTGATCTCGGACGGTGGTATCCGGTGCCCGCGTCCGTGGCGCGGCAGAAACACCATCGGCTGCCCGTTCAACTCACCCAACAGAAGCTCGTCAGAGGCTTCGCCAAACGGGGTAGCGACACGCTCCCAACGCTGGTTGGTGAGCCCTTCAATAGCGTAAACACCGCTGCCACCGACAATGCCAAGCACAGGCGTTTGAATGCCGCTCATCATGACTAGCTCTTGTCCCGCAACTCCCGACGCAAAATCTTGCCGACCGGAGTTTTCGGCAACTCGGAGCGGAACTCGATGATCTTGGGTTGCTTGTAACCGGTCAGATTTTCCTTGCAGTAGGCACGGATCTGCGCCTCGGTCAGGTCCGGATTTTTCTTGACAATCACCAGCTTGACAGCTTCACCGGTCTTTTCGTCCGCAACGCCGACGCAGGCGCATTCCATCACACCGTCCATCTGGGCCACGACATCTTCCAGCTCGGTCGGAAATACATTGAAACCGCTGACCAGAATCATGTCCTTCTTGCGATCCACAATCTTGAAAAATCCACGCTCATCCATCACCCCAATGTCACCCGACTTGAAAAAGCCATCCGTCGTCATGACCTTGGCAGTTTCATCCGGACGCTGCCAGTAGCCGGCCATCACCTGAGGGCCTTTGATGGCAATCTCGCCCGACTGGCCGATGGCAACCTCCTGGCCGTCATCGTCCAGCAGTTTCATATAGGTGCTGGGCAACGGCACACCAATAGTGCCGGTATATTCCTTGGCTGTGACCGGGTTGCAACTGGCCGACGGTGAGGTTTCGGACAGTCCATAGCCCTCGCAAATCGGGCAACCTGTTTTTTCAAACCACAGTTTGGCGACGGCGCTTTGTACCGCCGTACCACCGCCGACGGAGACCTTCAGATGACTCCAGTCCACAGTGTTGAAATCGGGGTGATTGGCAAGCCCGTTGAAAAGAGTATTTACCGCCGGGAAACTATGGATGACATGCTTGGACAGTTCTTTCAAAACAGCCGGCAAATCACGCGGATTGGGAATCAGAATCAGCTTGCCACCGGTACGCATGGACAACATCATGCCAACGGTGAACGCAAAGATGTGATAGAGCGGTAAAGCGCAAACGCTGGTCGGCTGCTCGTTGGCCGGTACCTGCTTCATGACCGGCTGATTCCAGGCTTCAGACTGCAACACATTGGCGATCACATTGCGATGCAACAGCACTGCCCCTTTGGAGACACCTGTGGTTCCGCCGGTGTATTGCAGCACCGCCACGTCATCGGGTTTGATGTTGGCCATCTTGAGGGCACCTCGGGTGCCTCGCGCCACAGCCTCGTTAAAGCGCACAGCGCCCGGCAGCTTATAGGCCGGGACCATCTTCTTGACTTGGCGCACCACATAGTTGACCAGCGCACCCTTGATCAATCCCAACTGGTCGCCCATGGCGCACAGCACCACATGCTTGACCTGCGTGTTGGCAATGCATTTTTCAAGCGTGGCAGCGAAGTTTTCAATGATGACAATGGCTTTGCAGCCGGAGTCCTTGAGTTGGTGCTCCAATTCACGCGGGGTGTACAAAGGGTTGACGTTCACCACCACAAAGCCTGCGCGCAGGATAGCGGCCACTGCGACCGGGTACTGCGGCACATTGGGCATCATGATGGCGACGCGATCACCCTTGGTCAGACCCAGACTTTGCAGGTAGACGGCGAAAGCCTGGCTCAGACTATCGGTTTGCGCATACGTGACGTCCCGACCCATGAAGCTGTAGGCGGTTTGACCGGCGTACTTCTTGAAGCTCTCTTCAATCAATGCCACCAGGGATGGATACTGCGATGTATCCAGATCAGCGGGCACCCCTGGCGGATAACTCTTGAGCCAAACACGGTCTGTCATTCTTGCCTCCAAATAAGTTGCACAGAACTGGTGACTTTGCCGCAACTTCTATCCGGCAAAACATCAGTCTGCAATGCAACTTGGAATTTTGCTCGCAATCGCCGTCTGCGGCATCTGTATTTTCCCTAAGCCGCAAGCAGCCTGTGTTGTTGGGGACAGAGTTTGTTCGCCGCGTGCAACTTCGGCCTGTCCCACAGGTCCTCAGGCTTTCAGCACTGTCAGAACTTCATCCAACATTTTCTTGGCGTCGCCAAACAACATGCGATTGTTCTCCTTGTAGAACAGTGGGTTATCGACACCTGCATAGCCGGATGCCATGCTGCGCTTCATGACGATGGAAGTTTTGGCTTTCCAGACTTCCAGCACAGGCATGCCGGCGATCGGGCTGCTCGGGTCGTCCTGGGCACCAGGATTGACAATGTCGTTGGCACCAATCACGATCGCCACATCGGTTTTGGGGAAGTCATCGTTGAGTTCATCCATTTCGAACACGATGTCATAGGGCACTTTGGCTTCGGCCAGCAACACGTTCATGTGGCCGGGCATGCGCCCCGCCACCGGGTGAATGCCAAAGCGCACATTGACGCCCTTGCCGCGCAAAAACTTGGTGATCTCGAACACCGTGTGCTGTGCCTGCGCCACTGCCATGCCGTAGCCGGGAATGATAATCACGCTCTTGGCTTCACGCAGCAGTTCGGCGGTCTCGACGGCGTTCACCGGGATCACATCGCCAGCCGGTTGGGCCGCACCGCCGGCCGGTTTGGGAGCCGCACTGGCGGTGCCGAAACCGCCGGCAATCACGCTGATGAAGCTGCGCGCCATCGCCCGGCACATGATGTAGGACAGGATCGCGCCGCTGGAGCCGACCAGAGCACCAATCACGATCAACAAGTCGTTGGACAACATGAAACCGGTAGCGGCAGCCGCCCAACCCGAGTAGCTGTTCAGCATCGACACCACCACTGG
>JANXLW010000224.1 GCA_025354965.1 Betaproteobacteria bacterium | reverse complement strand
CATGGCGCACCGCCGCGCCTGGCTTCTCGGGCTTGGCGTCTTTTCTGGCCTGACGAATCAGGGCACGCAACTGCTGCGTGTCGGTGTCCGGGCACTTGTTGACCCACTCGCCGAATGCTTCATCAACCGCAATCAGACGATCCCGCCAAGTCTCCACCAGATGTAAAACCATGTTCTCGTGCGCCGAGCCGCTGAACTGTTCTGTCAGCGCAGCGCGGACCGTCACCAGTACCGCCGGGTCGACCAGGCGCATCTGTTTGCCGATGAACTGCATCTGGCGGCGCTTGCCTTCGAAATTAGTGATGCGCTTGGCCTCCTGCACGGCGTCCTTGAGTTTTTCGGTCAGATCCAGTCGGGCCATCAGATCGGCGCGAAGCGTCAACAAGTCTTCGCCCAGCTTCTGCAATTCGGTGCTTTCGCGCTTCAGGTCGGTCCGGCTTTGTTCGTCGGTGCCCTTGAGTTCGCGCTTGAGTTCCAGATCGCGTTCGCTGCCTTCGGCGACGAATTCACCTCTGACGAAATAGCCCTTTTTAAGTTTGCGTGACATAGCCAAGTATCATAGCCGCCGATATGAAGAAACCCAACACCCTGAATTCCTCACCATCTGTCCATGCCAGCGCAGACAGTGGTTTTAGCTACAGCCGTCCCTTTTTTGAAGAATTGGTGGACACCGCCCTGGCGCATGCCAAAAAGCTGGGTGCCACCGACGCCGGTGCTGAAGCGTCTGAGGGTTGCGGCCTGAGTGTTTCAGTTCGCAAAGGTGAACTGGAAAATGTTGAGCGCAACCGCGACAAGTCACTGGGTGTGACGGTTTACCTGGGTCGCCGACGTGGTAATGCCAGCACGTCTGACTTCTCCAAAGCCGCAATTGAACAAACCGTGCAGGCGGCCTACGACATTGCGCGCTTTACCGCAGAAGATCCTTTCGCTGCCTTGCCCGATGCGAAAGACATCGCACAAGCTTCAAAGCAGCGCACTGACCTGGATTTGTTTTTCCCTTGGTCTATCAACAGTGAACAGGCCGCAGGCTTGGCCATGAGCTGCGAAGCCGCCGCATTGCAGACCGACAAACGGATTGGCAACAGCGAAGGCGCTGGCGTGTCGGCCCAGCAATCGCATTTTTTCAGCGCCCACACGCGGGGTTTTCGGGGCGGCTATGCCAGCTCACGCCACTCGTTGTCGGTGTCGCCCATTGCCGGCAAGGGCGACGACATGCAACGCGATGCCTGGTACAGCTCGATGCGCAACGCCGATGATCTGGCCTCGCCCGAGGCTATTGGCCACTATGCCGCCGAACGCGCATTGAGTCGATTGAATTCGCGCAAAATTGCCACGACGCAGTGCCCGGTTTTGTTTGAGTCACCGTTGGCTGCGGGTTTGCTGGGCAGCTTTGTACAGGCCATCAGTGGCGGATCGCTGTACCGAAAAAGCTCATTCCTGCTGGACTCTCTGGGTAAACGGGTATTGCCCAAGCATATTGATATTTTGGAGGACCCGTTTGTCAAGCGAGGCAAAGGCAGCTCGCCGTTTGATGACGAAGGCGTCAAGGTTAAAGCTCGCCAAGTGGTGGAAGCCGGGCGTGTGATGGGTTATTTTCTGGGCAGTTATTCAGCGCGCAAGCTGGGCATGAAATCTACCGGCAATGCCGGTGGTTCGCATAATCTGAGCTTGACGTCGCGCCTGACACGTGCTTCGGATGACCTGGATGCCATGCTAAAAAAACTCGACACCGGCTTGTTTGTCACAGAGCTGATGGGCAGTGGCGTCAACTACGTCACCGGCGACTATTCG
>JANXLW010000028.1 GCA_025354965.1 Betaproteobacteria bacterium | reverse complement strand
TCCACGTCAAGGTCGTTGGATGGCTCGTCGAGCATCAGCACATTGCCGCCCGCAATAAGAGTTTTCGCCAGATGCAGTCGCCCGCGCTCACCACCTGACAGGGTACCAACGCGTTTTTGTTGGTCCGCACCGTTGAAATTGAAGCGTCCGCAATAGGCGCGACTGGCCATCTGGAACTTGCCTACATTCAGAATGTCGAGCCCCCCGGAAACATCCTCCCAGACCGTTTTTTCGTTCGACAGGTCGTCCCGGCTCTGGTCCACAAACGCCATTCTGGCGGTGGCACCAACCTTGACCTCGCCACTATCGGGCTTTTGCTGACCGGAAATCATGCGGAACAAGGTCGACTTACCCGCGCCATTGGGACCAATAATGCCGACGATGGCACCGGCCGGTACTTTGAAGCTCAGGTTGTCAATCAGCACCCGATCACCAAATGATTTGCTGACATTGACAAACTCAATGACTTCATTGCCCAGGCGCTCGGCCACCGGAATAAAAATCTCGTTGGTCTCGTTGCGTTTCTGGTATTCGAAATCCGACAGTTCTTCAAAACGGGCCAGACGCGCCTTGCTCTTGGCCTGGCGCGCCTTGGGGTTCTGGCGCGACCACTCAAGTTCTTTCTTGAGTGCCTTGGCACGTGATTCTTCCCCTTTTTGCTCTTGCGAGAGGCGCTCCTGCTTTTGCTCCAGCCAAGCGCTGTAGTTACCCTTGTAAGGCATGCCGTTGCCACGGTCGAGTTCCAGTATCCACTCGGCGGCATTGTCCAGAAAGTAACGATCATGGGTAATGGCGACCACGGTGCCCGGGTAGCGTTGCAGGAACTGCTCCAGCCAGTCCACCGATTCCGCGTCCAGGTGATTGGTCGGCTCGTCCAGCAACAACATGTCGGGCTTGGACAAGAGGAGACGGCAAAGGGCAACACGGCGCTTCTCACCACCCGACAGCAAACCAACCCTGGCTTCCCATGGCGGCAAACGCAAGGCGTCAGCGGCAATCTCAAGCTGGTGCTCTGAATCGGTGCCCGCACTGCCAATGATGGCCTCCATCTTGGCCTGTTCCTCGGCAAGCGCATCAAAGTCGGCATCTTCTTCGCCGTATGCGGCATAAATCTCTTCAAGTCGGGCTTTGGCCGCAAACACGTCGCCCATACCGGCTTCTACACTTTCGCGCACCGTTTGTTCAGGATCAAGTTGAGGTTCCTGCGGCAGGTAGCCAATATTCAGGCCCGCCATGGGCATGGCTTCGCCTTCAAACTCCTTGTCGACACCGGCCATGATTTTGAGCAAAGTCGACTTGCCAGACCCGTTGGTGCCCAGCACGCCAATCTTGGCGCCCGGGAAAAAACTGAGGGAAATGTCCTTGAGAATAAAGCGCTTCGGCGGAACAATTTTGCCGAGACGGTTCATCGAAAATACGTATTGAGCCATGAGTCTTGCGAAGTTTTGCGGGAAAGAAAGGCTGCATTATCGACGCTTCACCGCATTGCCCTGCCGACTCCATTTTTTGCCTGCCAACACGGGATCCAAATACATGCGACAATGTTAGCCGTTGTGGAGCTTCAGTTGCCCACAATAGCAGCACCTCGCTGGGAACAATGCCTTGCGCACTTGTTCACCCTTTGTATCCCATCTGCCTTTGACTGATTTGGTGCTTATGCACCAAGACAGGCCGATGCCATAGCGCCCAGGATTGGCGCCACACTATGAACTTTGAAGAACTAAATCTGGCCCCGGCCATTGTCAAGGCTGTGCTCGAGCAGGGCTACACAACACCCACCGCCATTCAGCTGCAGGCGATTCCCGCCGTGCTTGATGGGCACGATCTGCTCGGCGGCGCCCAAACCGGTACCGGTAAAACAGCAGCTTTTGTACTCCCTATGCTACACAAACTGAGCTTGAGTGAAGCCCCTCGAAACAAGTTTGGCGGTGTTGGCATTCGTGCCTTGGTACTGACCCCGACCCGCGAATTGGCGGCTCAGGTGGAAGAATCGGTGCAGACCTACGGCAAATATGTGGAACTGACTTCAACCGTGGTTTTCGGCGGTGTTGGCATGAACCCCCAGATCAGCCGCGTTAAAAAAGGTGTCGATATTCTGGTGGCGACACCCGGGCGCCTGCTGGACTTGCTGCAGCAAGGCGTGCTCGACCTGGGTCAGGTGCAGATGCTGGTGCTCGACGAAGCCGACCGCATGCTCGACATGGGCTTTATCCATGATGTGAAAAAAGTGCTGGCGGTCGTGCCCAAAAACAAACAGAGTCTGCTGTTCTCGGCGACTTTCAGCGATGAAATTCGCGAACTCGCCGACACGCTGCTTAAAAAACCGCTCAGCATTCAGGTCACACCACGCAACACTACCGTACAACGCATCACGCAGCTTATTCACCCGGTGGGTCGCGGTAAAAAGAAGGCCTTGCTGGCGCACATCATCCAGCAGCACAACTGGAGTCAGGTGCTGGTGTTCACTCGAACCAAGTTCGGCGCCAACAATGTTGCCGAGTTTCTATGCAAAAGCGGCATTCAGGCCTTGGCCATGCACGGCAACAAGAGCCAGGCGGCACGCACCCAAGCATTGAGCGGCTTCAAGAGTGGCGACATTCGCGCCCTTGTGGCAACCGACATTGCCGCACGGGGTATCGACATTGATGACCTGCCGCACGTAGTGAACTACGACATACCCAACGTCAGCGAAGATTATGTGCATCGCATCGGACGCACCGGTCGCGCCGGCGCAGACGGTACCGCGGTGAATCTGGTGTGCCTGGACGAAGAAGGCTTCATGCAAGCCATTGAACGCTTCACCAAGCAGGACATACCGGTGCAGATTGTGGAAGGCTTCATGCCGGAGCCCGGAGAGAAGGCCGAACCCATAGCTATGGGTCGCCAGACCATTTGGGGTGGCGCCGGTAAACCACCCAGCCGCGATGTCATGCTGGCCGCTGCGAAAGCGGCGCGCTCCGAGATGATGCAAAGAGTGCGCGAAAACAAAGGTGCACAAGGCGACCGTGGTGGCAATGCTGGTGCAGGACGAGGCGCCAACAGCAATGGTGGTGGTGGTGCGCGTGGTGCTGGTCAGCGTAATCGCAGTTCGGTCAGCGATCAGATGACACGGGGACAAGGCACTCGACCGGCGCAGGGTCGTGCCAGCACTGGTGGTGGCTATGGTGGTGGAAATGGCGCAGGCAACCCGGCACCGTCCAGGTCTGCCCCGAGTCAACCCGACCCGATGCGCACCAGTGTCGACATGATGGCGGAACGCGGCGCCCGCCGTGGCGGCGGCGGTGGTGGTGGTGGTGGTGGTGGTGGTTTTGGTGGCGGCAGCCGCAGTGGAGGTTCCTATGCTGGATCAGGTGGCCGCTCCGGCGGCGGGACGGGTGGCTTTGGTGGCGGGGGCAACGGGTCTCGTGGGCCGGGCAGTTCTCGCGGCTCTTTTAACCGATAAACGCTATGCGGCGGTTCACTGTGTAGGGCGCCGACCGTCAACCGTCAGTCATCGCAATCTCGTCTCGCATGTGGTGGATTTCAGTGCTGAATTTGCGCTGCCCGGCATCGTGCACGTTGACGATGCCTTCATCGCGCTGGGCACCACCATCAAGGTGGCAGGCAGTCAGCAGGCTTTTCGCGCCGTCGATTTTGCTGCAGTGGTGGCGTTGGCCCGTGCCGCCAAAGCCGTTGGCGCGACCAGATTGGGCGTCGTCAGCGCCATGGGTGCAAATGCTGGTTCGGTTGTTTTTTACAACCGCATCAAAGGTGAGATGGAAGACGCGCTGGCTCAACTGGGCTACCAGACGTTGATTGTTGCCAGGCCCTCGATGCTGGCCGGTGACCGTGACGCTCTGGCCCAACCGGCCCGTCTCGGCGAAAAGCAGGTACTTCTTGCCATGCGCCTTTTCAAACCGTTGATTCCGGCCAATTATCGGGCGATCTCAGCAAAGCAAGTGGCGCACGCGCTGCTCAAAGCCGTACAAGAAACCAGCGAAGGTAGCCGCGTTTTACTGTCCGGTGACATGCAATAGGTCGGACGATACCGCGGGTCGCAATCGCCAGGCAGCCCTTGCCCCGGCACTCACCGCCAGGCCGACCGACCAGAACACCACCGATACGCCCACCACTGCCCCGGTCGTGCCAAACAGCAGTGGCATCAGCACACTGGATGCGTTGATGGCCATCAGTCGCAAACCCAGCGCCTGTCCATGCCGTGCCGGTGGTGTGATCTGGTGTAGCGTACTCATGATCATCGGCTGCACCGAGCCCAGTGCCAACCCCAGCAGCACCGAACAAGCCCCCATGGCCAGTGGCGAGTTCATGAACGGGTAGACGGCAAAAAG
>JANXLW010000188.1 GCA_025354965.1 Betaproteobacteria bacterium | reverse complement strand
AGTGGCTCTGCGTGCCGCCTTCATCGGCATCACTGGTGGCAAGCAGGTGGCGCTGTTGGCACCCACCACCCTGCTGGCCGAGCAACACTACCAGACGCTGGTGGACCGATTTGCCAGGTGGCCCGTCAAAGTGGTCGAGATGAGCCGCTTTCGGTCCGCCAAGGAAATCACCGCTGCACTGAAAGGGTTGGCCGACGGTACCGTGGATATCGTGGTGGGCACGCACAAACTGCTCAGCCAATCGACAAAGTTCAAAGACCTGGGCCTGCTCATCATCGACGAAGAACACCGTTTTGGTGTGCGCCACAAAGAGGCCATGAAAGCCTTGCGCGCCGAGGTAGATGTGCTGACACTGACCGCCACCCCCATTCCGCGAACACTGGGCATGGCGCTGGAAGGTCTGCGTGACTTGAGCGTCATTGCCACCGCACCGCAGCGCCGCCTGGCCATTAAAACTTTTGTTCGCACCGAGGGCAATGGCGTCATCCGCGAAGCGGTGTTGCGCGAATTGAAGCGCGGCGGGCAGGTTTACTTTTTGCACAACGAAGTAGAGACCATCGAAAATCGCCGTGCCAAACTGGAAGAACTGCTGCCCGAAGCCCGCATCGCGGTCGCCCACGGCCAGATGCCCGAGCGCCAGTTGGAGTCGGTGATGCGTGACTTTGTAGCGCAGCGTTTCAATCTGCTGCTGTGCTCGACCATCATCGAGACCGGTATTGACGTGCCCACCGCCAATACCATTGTCATGAGTCGGGCCGACAAGTTTGGCCTGGCCCAGTTGCACCAGTTGCGCGGCCGCGTTGGTCGCAGTCACCATCAGGCCTACGCGTACCTGATGGTGCCCGATCTGCAAGGCCTGACCAAACAAGCCAGCCAGCGACTCGATGCGATTCAGGCCATGGAAGAGTTGGGCAGCGGCTTCTACCTGGCCATGCACGACCTGGAAATCCGCGGTGCCGGCGAGGTGCTGGGTGAAAACCAGAGCGGCAACATGCTGGAGATTGGCTTTCAGCTTTACAACGAAATGTTGTCGGAGGCAGTACGTTGTCTCAAAGCTGGCATTGAGCCTGACTTGCTCAGCCCCTTGAATGTCACCACCGATATCAACCTGCACGCGCCGGCGCTGTTGCCCAGTGACTATTGTGGTGACGTCCATCTGCGCCTGAGTTTTTACAAAAAACTGGCCACTGCCAAAAACGCCGACCAGATCGACGCCTTGCTGGAAGAACTTGTCGACCGTTTCGGCAAACTGCCTTCCCAGGCCCAAACGTTGATGGACGTGCATCGCCTGCGCGTGATCGCCAAGCCCTATGGCGTGGTCAAAGTCGATGCCGCACCCGGCGTCATCACCATCACCTTCAAAAAGAACCCGCCGATCGACTCGATGAAAATCATTCAGATGATTCAGAAAAACAAGCACATCAAACTGGCCGGTAACGAGAAGTTGCGCATTGAGCGCGCACTGCCGCAAACCAAAGACCGAGCGCAAATGGTGCGCGATGTGTTGAGAAACCTGGGGCAACCGGTGGCCGGGCAAACCGCCTGAGAAAGTAATTTAGCATATGCTTAGGCATATGCTAAAGTTACACAACTGATATCAAGAGGTGCATCATGCCTGCTTCAGCCCACACCCAAGCGCCAGTCACTTCAGAAACCACAGCGCCCTACGCCGTAGACAAAGGGGCTAGAGCCGTAAAGCTCTTCAGGAATGGTGCCAACCAGGCGGTCCGCATCCCCAAAGAGTTTGAGCTGCCCGGCACCCAGGCGCTGATACACCGCGAAGGCAACCGGCTTATTTTGGAGCTGGTGCCGGACAAGCCCAAGAAAGGTACGCTAGGCGCGCTGGTTTTTGCCTTGGACGAAATTGCCAAACTTGGCCCCTGTCAGGACGAGTTTCCAGACATTGGCGATGAAGGACTACTTCCTCTGGATGACATTGATTTTGGTGACGATGCGCCATGACAACAGGCATCACCTTCCTGCTAGATACCAACATCATCAGCGCCCTGATGAAAGACCGCTCCGGCAACGATACTGCACGTGTGCGCGAATGGGGACTGCGTACACCCGACTGCACGCTAGTAACTAGCGTGGTTGTGCAATACGAACTTCTTTTTGGCCTGGCGCGACACGGATCCCCACGCCTGCGGGCCGCGTACGAAATCCAAATGCAAAACTTGGTGGTGCTCCCTCTGGATGAAGTCGTAGGCCCACATTACGCCAAACTGCGCTCCCACCTGGAACAAGCCGGTACACCGATCGGTGCCAACGACACCCTGATTGCCGCGCACGCCCTGGCGCTGGGCGCCACCCTGGTCACTGCTGATGCGGAGTTCGCTCGCGTCCCGGGGCTTAATGTTGAAAACTGGTTGAGTCAGAAATGAGCATCCCCAAAGACCTGCTGCAAAATCTTGAGCACCTGAGCGCGCCGCAATTGCGCCGCCTGCTTACCGAGCATTTGACCAAACAGAAACTGGGGCTGTATCGCGAGAGCAGCGCGACTGAGCGGGATGCGGCACCAAGTTAAATATGAACACAGCCACAGAAATTGCCCCCGGCCTCATCATTCGAGGGATCCAGCCACCCTTGCGTCTGGGCGACTTCAAACTGATTGCCTTCGACATGGACTCAACCCTCATCAACATCGAGTGTGTGGACGAGATCGCGGACGCAGTCGGTCGCAAGGCTGAGGTCGCGGCCATCACCGAAGCGGCCATGCAAGGCGAAATCGGCGACTACAAGGCAAGCCTGCGCCAGCGCGTGGCTTTGCTCAAGGGCGTGAGCGAAGCCGCGATCGACAGAATTTACCAGGAGCGTTTGCAACTCAACCCCGGGGCCGTGGAACTGGTGGCGGCCTGCAAACAAGCTGGGCTTAAAGTGCTTTTGGTCTCAGGTGGCTTCACCTACTTTACTGACCGGTTGCGTGACCTCCTGGGCATCGACTACACCCGCGCCAACATGCTTGAAGTGCAAAACGGCTTGCTCACTGGTTGCCTATTGGATCAAGCTTGGGGCGACATCTGTGATGGTGATGAAAAACGCAAGATGCTGCTGCAAACCTGCGCTTTACTCGGCATCGGCGCCAGCCAGGTGATTGCCGTGGGCGACGGTGCCAACGACCTGCCGATGATGGTTGAGGCCGGCCTGTCAGTGGCCTTTCACGCCAAGCCGAGTGTGCGCGCGGTTGCCCATGTTTGTATCAATACGGGCGGGCTGGATAGGTTGCTCACGCTACTGCATCCCTGAGCTTTGCCATCATTCAATACTGGCAGCCGCCTTGTCGATTTCGGCGCGCAATTGCAGGTAGTCCAGGGTGACCGGAAACTGGGGAAACTCGTCAATCACATTTTGTGGCGGATGAAACAGAATACCGGCATGGGCCGCACCCAGCATCGCTGTGTCGTTGTAGGAGTCGCCGGCCGCGATCACCTTGAAGCGGAGCTCCCGAAAGCGCTGCACCGCTTCTTTTTTCTGGTTCGACATGCGCAGGTGGTAATTCGTCAGAAAACCGGCGGCATCGACCTCAAGCTTGTGGCAGAACAGTACCGGCATACCAAGCTGCCTCATCAGTGGCATGGCAAATTCGTAAAAGGTATCCGACAGAATAATGACCTGGTAGTCGCAACGCAACGCATCCAGAAAGTCCTTGGCACCAACCATGGGCCCCATGTCGGATATCACCTTCTGAATATCCGCCAGACCCAGGTTGTGAGTTTTCAGCAAGTCCAGACGGTACTTCATGAGTCGGTCGTAGTCCGGCTCGTCGCGCGTTGTGCGGGACAACTCCGGGATGCCGGTGCGCCTGGAAAACTCGATCCAGATTTCCGGAACAAGGACACCTTCGAGGTCTAGACAAACAAGCTGCACTTAACTTCTCCGTGAGTTGGTGGGCACATTGTGGGCTACGCTTCAGGCTGGTTCCGGCACGCTCGGCAGACCGGCCAGGGCCATGGCCAGTTCGCTCTCATCATAGTGCTCGTCAGTCAACTCACCGGCAAAGTATTTTTGGTAGGCCGTCATGTCGAAGTGGCCATGGCCGCACAGGTTGAACAGAATGGTCTCGCCCTTGCCTTCGCGCTTGCAGCGCAGCGCTTCTTCGATGGCGCCTTTAACGGCGTGGTTGGCCTCGGGCGCCGGCACGATACCCTCATTGCGGGCAAACAGCACGCCCGCCTCAAAGCACTCCACCTGGTTGTAGGACACGGCTTCGAGCAAGCTCAATTGCTTGCAATGTGAAACCATGGGTGCCATGCCGTGGTAGCGCAAGCCACCGGCATGAAAGCCCGGTGGCGTGAACTGGCTGCCCAGTGTATGCATCTTGGTCAAGGGCGTCATGCAACCGGTGTCGCCAAAATCGTAGGCGTACTTGCCGCGTGTGAGCGACGGGCAGGCGGCCGGCTCCACCGCCACGATGCGCGGCTTCGGGCCGCCACGCAAACCGTGCCCGATGAAGGGAAAGGCAATGCCGGCAAAGTTGGAGCCGCCGCCAGTGCAGCCCACCAAGACGTCGGGCCAGGTATCGGCCATGCGCATCTGCTCCATCGCCTCCAAACCGATGATGGTCTGGTGCAACAGCACGTGGTTGAGCACCGAGCCCAGTGCGTACTTGGTATCGTCGCGTTGCACCGCCAATTCAACCGCCTCTGAAATCGCAATGCCCAAACTGCCTGGATGAATCGGGTTCTTGGCCAGTACCGAGCGGCCAAACACGGTCTCGTTGGATGGTGATGCCACACAGCGGGCACCGTAGGTTTCCATGACGGCGCGCCGGTATGGCTTCTGGTCGTAAGACACTCGCACTTGGAACACTTCAACCTCCAGGCCATAAAGCGAGCCGGCAAACGCCAACGCGGTGCCCCACTGCCCGGCACCGGTTTCGGTCACCAGGCGCTTGACACCCGCCTCTTTGTTGAAAAAAGCTTGCGCCACGGCGGTGTTGGGCTTGTGGCTACCAGCCGGGCTGCCGCCCTCGTACTTGTAATAAATCCGGGCCGGAGTGCCCAACGCTTTTTCCAGACGGTGCGCGCGAAACAGGGGCGCCGGACGCCACAAGCGGTAGACATCCCGCACCGGCTCAGGAATTTCGATGTCGCGTTCCAGACTGACTTCCTGCATGATCAAAGCCATCGGGAAAAGCGGCGCCAGATCGTCCGGCCCCACCGGCTGGAGGGTACCCGGATGCAGCACGGCAGGCAAAGGCTTGGGTAAATCTGCCTGCAGGTTGTACCAGGAGCGTGGCATCTGGTTTTCGTCCAGTAGATATTTGGTTTGCTTGCTCATGAATGGAATGCTCCTGAATGAAATTGAAGTGATTGGAGAGATGCGAAAACGCCCGCGTAGAGTATGCCCGCGAATGCTTTTGAATCCAGGCGCCCAGTGGCCGGGGTTTACCCGCACAAAAACTGTCGCCGCAAGGCATATCGATATGAATACTCGGTCTATGGCGGTGCCTGCTGGCGGTCTAAGATGCAACTCTTTTTGCACAGGAACCAGACCCCATGAAAATCGAAACGATTGCCGTCCACGGTGGCTACACGCCGGACCCCACCACCAAAGCAGTGGCGGTTCCGATTTACCAAACGGTAGCCTACGCCTTTGACAACACCCAGCATGGCGCTGACTTGTTTGACCTGAAAGTGGCCGGCAATATCTACAGCCGCATCATGAACCCGACCAACGCGGTGCTGGAAGCGCGCGTGGCAGCGATGGAAGGCGGCATTGGCGCGCTGGCGGTGGCCTCTGGCATGTCGGCTATCGCCTACGCCATTCAAACCATCACCGAGGCCGGTGACAACGTCGTATCAGCCTCCACGCTGTACGGTGGCACCTACAACCTGTTTGCGCACACCTTCCCGCAAATGGGTATCGAAGTGCGTTTTGCCGATTCAGGCAATCCGGCATCGTTTGCCAAGCTGATCGACGCCCGCACCAAGGCGCTGTACTGCGAAACCATCGGCAACCCGCTGGGCAATATCACCGATCTGGCGGCATTGGCCGCAATCGCCCACGCGCACGGCGTGCCGCTGATTGTCGACAACACGGTGGCCAGCCCCTATTTGTGCCGGCCGTTTGAGCACGGCGCCGATATCGTGGTGCACTCGCTGACCAAATACCTGGGTGGTCATGGCACCACGATTGGTGGCATCATTGTTGACTCCGGCAAGTTCCCGTGGGCCGATCACAAAGATCGCTTCAAGCGGCTCAATGAACCCGATGTCAGCTACCACGGCGTGGTCTATACCGAGGCGCTGGGCGCTGCCGCCTACATTGGCCGCGCCCGCGTGGTGCCGCTGCGCAATATGGGCGCCGCCTTGAGCCCGCTGGCCGCCTTCCAGATTTTGCAGGGCATTGAAACCCTGCCCCTGCGCATGGACCGCATTTGTGACAACACACTCAAAGTAGCAAACTATCTGAAATCACACGCCAAAGTAAGCTGGGTCAACTATGCTGGTTTGCCCGACCATGGCGACCATGCTCTGGTTCAAAAATACCTGGGCGGCCACGCCTCGGGCATCATCAGTTTTGGGCTCAAGGCGAGCGACAGTCTGCAAGCCGGCGCCAGGTTTCAGGACGCGCTCAAACTGTTCACACGGCTGGTCAACATTGGTGACGCCAAATCACTGGCCTGCCACCCAGCCTCGACCACACACCGCCAGCTTAACGCCGACGAATTGGCCAAGGCCGGCGTCAAACCTGACATGGTTCGCTTGTCGCTGGGCATTGAGCACATCGACGATCTGCTGGAAGACCTGGAACAGGCACTGGCAGCTGTGTGATGGGGCTCATGGTCCCGGATCAAATCCGGGATGACAAAATTACTCAGAGCCGCTCCACGACAGGCCGCCCGGCCTGTACCGTAAAGCGGGCCAGCGTTTCAATTTTGGTGTTTTGCCGTGTCACATCATCCACCACCCGCAAGGTGGTGCTGAGTTGGCCGGGTGTGAACTCCACCACACCATAGCCTTTGCGCTGCGCATCGGCAAATACAAAATGCGGGTTCGCAGCCAGGAGCTGTGCCGTTCTGGCGCCGCCACCCGAGCGCGAAGTAATGCTTGTACCGCAAAACTCCACGCCGACGTTGACACTGTCGCGATTGTTGTAATCGGCCTTGACGTGGCCTACCCAGTTTTCATGCACATCACCTCCCAGCACCACCGGGTTGGCAACAAAGTGTTGGCGCAACGAATCTGTCAAGCGGGTTCGGGCGACCGGGTAACCGTCCCAACCATCGTTCCAGAGGCTCTGCCCGGAGTCTGTTTTGAAATTACGCTGCCCCATCAATGTCTGCTGGCCCAGCACATTCCAGCGTACGTCGCGTGACCGGGGGTTTGCGAATTCCTGGCCCAGCCACCGCTCCTGTCGCAAACCCAACAAGCTGCGCTTTGGGTCAAGCCATTGCGCGCAGGTGGCGAGGTTCACCCTGCTGGAACCCAATCGCTCACCCATGTTGCAAACCTGGGGGTCCTTGTATTGCCGGGCATCCAGCAGATAAATGGAAGCCAGTTGCCCGTACTCCAGTCGCTGGTAGATGCGCATTTCGGCGCCCCGGGTCAGCCCGGCAAGACCTTGTGTCAACACCGACGCACGAACCGGCATGTGCTCGTACCAGGCCTGGTAAGCGGCGGCCCGACGCGTCAGAAAATTGTCAGGATTTGAGGGATCAGCAACACCGCTATCGCCAGCCCGCAAGCCGGCGTAGTCGTTCTGCACCTCGTGGTCATCCCAGGTCATCAACCATGGGCAAGCCGCGTGCATGGTTTGCAGATCCGCATCCCCCTTGTACAGCGCATAACGCTGGCGGTAGTCGTCCAGAGTCAACACCCAGCCACCGGTTGGGGTGCGTATTTTGCTGCTGGTGCCCGGGTATTCATAGATGTAGTCGCCCAGGAACACTACCGCGTCCAGGCCTTCTTCGCGCATGTGTCGCCAGGCGCTGAAGAAACCATCTTCCCACTTTTGGCACGATGCGTAAGCCAGCCGCAACCGGGCGACTGCCGCATCGGCTTTCGGGAAAGTGCGCGTGCGCCCGACCGGACTGACCGCGTCACCAGCCATGAAGCGATAAAAGTACCAGCGGTCAGAATCCAGACCAGCCACCTCCGCGTGCACAGCATGCGCCAGCTCACGGTATGCCATAGACAGACCACTTTGGGCAATGCTTTTGAACTGGTCGTCATGCGCCAACTCCCAGCGCACCGTGATGGGGTCGTGACCCAGGTTGGCATCAGCGGCAATCGGCAAATGCAAGCGGGTCCACAACACCACAGAGTCAGACGTCGGTGAACCACTGGCCACGCCCAATGTAAAAGGATTGCTGGCAAAGCGCGGCCGGCTCCAGGCGCTGCGCGGCGGCCAAAAGCTGGCAGTGTTGGCGCACAGTAGCTGGAGCAGGCGGCGACGGCTCAGTGGTTCGACGTAATTCATGAATTAGTGTGAACGCACTGACAACAGCACGCGGTCAAATTGTGGCAGATCGACCGGTCTAAAGTCTGTATTTGTCTGAGGTCAATGCATGATGTTAATATTTTGCGGCGATAACTTCTGTCCAATCAACAAAGGTGCAAGAGTGATTAAAAAATGGGTTCTGTTGGGTCTGGCAGCGGGGGTCCTGGCGGGCTGCGGTGGCGGTGGTGGCGGTGGTTCTGCAAACACGTCCACCGCAGGAGCCACCGGCTACCCGGCAAGCAGCCTGTGCACGCCCAGTGATGAGAAGACCTGGGTGCGCGCGCATCTGGACGATGTCTATCTCTGGTACAAAAACATCGTCGACGTGGTTGCAACCAACTACGCGACACCGATCGACTATTTCAACGCGCTGCTGGTCAGACCGACTGATCGCTTCAGTTTTGCAGAATCACAAGCGGTGATTGATGCTTTTTTTCAGTCCGGGCAAGTGGTTGGTTACGGTGCCACTTTTGTCCGGGCGACCGATGGCACTTTGCGTGTCGCTTACTCGGAGCTCAACTCGCCGGCCAAACTCGCAGGCATTGACCGAGGGACAAGGATCGTAAATATCAACGGTACGCCGGAAGGGCAGCTCACCCGTGCCGCGTTTCTTGCTGCACTCTATCCTGCCAATAGCGGTGACAGCAATACTTTTGACGTACTGGACCTGGGCGTGAGCAACACGCGACGGGTGACGTTGACGGCCATCGCAGTCGTGGGCACACCGGTGTTGAAAAATCAGGTGCTCAGCATGCCCAGCGGCAAGAAGATCGGCTACATGGTGTTCAACGACCAGACCGCCAACGCAGAAGCACCACTGGCCGCTGCCATGTCCGAGTTTGCTGCCGCCAATATCGACGATCTGGTGCTGGACCTGCGCTACAACGGCGGTGGCTACCTTTACATCGCCAGCGAAGTCGGCTACATGATTGGAGGTGCCCCAACCAAGAACCAGGTGTTCGAGCAACTGCGCTTCAATGACAAGCATCCTGAGAAAACCAACGACCCGGCAAATACGATACCGTTCTTTGACACCGACACCCACAACACCACTTTGCCAACACTGGGGCTGAAACGGGTGTTCGTGCTGACCGGACCTGGCACCTGCTCGGCCAGCGAGTCCATCATCAACAGTCTGAGTCCGTTTGTGAGCGTCATTACCATTGGCGGCACAACCTGCGGCAAACCGTATGGCTTTATCCAGACCAACAACTGTGGCACAGCTTACTTTGCCATCCAGTTCGATGGCATAAATTCTGCGAGTCAGGGTGGCTACGTCAATGGTTTTGCCCCGGCTTGCGCCGCTGCCGACGACTTGGCGCATCCGTTCGGCGACGTCAATGAGAGATTGCTTGCTACCGCGCTCACCTACCAGAGCACCGGTGCCTGCCCGGTCGTTCCCTTAGCCCAGGCGAAATCCGCTTTGCTGGGACCTCACACAGTGCAAGAAATCTACCGGGCACCGTGGCGAGAGAACCGGGTTCTGATGGGACGTTGAGATTGACGTTTGCAGCTATCGACGAGCCTCAGCCTACTCCGGGACCAGCATGTCGGCGCGTTTGCCAAAGGCTTTGACACCGACCTGCTTGACAATCGGTCATGACACCGCTTCAGGATTGAACCTTAAGGGATGACTTTGCTGAAAAAATTAATAATGTGGCTACCTAGCTATGAATCTTGTAGCGCCTAAAAATCTGCGTTATAGTTTCTTGCGCGCCGAAAAAAGAGCGGTTATCTGGGTCTTTCAAAAACCTATGCCGCGTACAAGTTGAATCACCCGGTGCGAAAAAATAGCTTTGAGGAGAGCCGTGTCATGAGTTCCAAAGAAAATGCCGCTATCGGTCAATTGCTGGGGCTGCTGGAGTCGCGCTACGCGATCCGGGTCTTGTGGGCTCTGAAGGACGGACATGCCCAGACTTTTCGACTGCTACAAGACAGCGTTGGCGGTATTACGCCCAACACACTGAATACCCGGATCAAGGAATTGCGCGAAGCCGGCCTGGTCAATCATGGCAAGGAAGGCTATGTCTTGACGCCACCCGGGGCGGATCTGATGAGGAGACTGGGTGATCTTCCAGCGTTTGCTTCGAAATGGTCAGCCAACCTGGCCAAAAAAGTCGCTTGATTTACCCCGCTGGGGGCGCTTCACAAGTTGTCGGAGCGCATTGGCCTGCATCTGCCAAGCGAGTGCGGCGTGGCATTCTTTGTTGGTTCCGGGCAAGCCAATGAAGCACCAGAAGCGCCCTTATAATCTTCGGTTGCCTGGCCATCGCCAAATCAACCCGGCGCCCCCAGCTATATTTGTCATAGCGTAGAAAGACTCAAACATGACCAGTTCTCCGTCCGGCCTGCAATACGAAGACTCTGTGCTTGGCACGGGTGCTGAAGCGATCAAGGGCAAGAGCGTTACCGTTCATTACACCGGTTGGCTGTACAACGACAACGTGCAAGGAGCAAAGTTTGACTCCAGCAAAGACCGCAATGACCCCTTTGTCTTTTCGCTTGGCGCTGGCATGGTGATTCGCGGCTGGGACGAGGGCGTCGCCGGCATGCTGGTCGGGGGTGCGCGCACGCTCATCATCCCCGCTGCATTGGGCTACGGTGCACGTGGCGCTGGCGGTGTCATTCCACCCAATGCCACGCTCAAGTTTGACGTCGAACTGCTGGCTGTGTCGAACTGACTTTCCCAAGGTGCGTCGGCCATCAACACGTGCTTGAAGGCACCGTGTTCTGTCCCTTAGGCGTTGCATCTTCGGCACCCTTGAATTGCCTGTCAACGACCCCAAATCGAGGTCTGGTAGCTGAAATTTGAATCCATAGCATGTCTGAAAACAACCCAAACCAAACCAACTCGCCGCTGGTCGACAGTCAGAGCCCTGAAGAGAAGCTCGCCGCTCAATTTGCTGACGAATCCGATGCACTGTCACGTGCCCAGACCGATCTGGCTGACATGCAGGCCGATCTGGCAGACTTGCAAGCCAAAAGTGCTGATCTGGCGGACCAGTACTTACGAGCCAAAGCCGAGGCTGACAATGCCCGTCGTCGGGCCGAAGAAGAGATTTCGAAAGCCCGCAAGTTTGCAGTAGAGGGTTTCGCTGAAAGCCTGCTGCCGGTGGCAGACAGTCTGGAAGCGGGTCTGGTTCTCAAAGAGGCCACTGCCGACCAGATTCGGGAAGGTGCACAAGCAACCTTGCGCCAGTTACTTGCCGCGCTGGAGCGCAACAAAGTGCTTGCCATCAACCCGGCAGCGGGTGACAAATTCGATCCGCATCAGCATCAGGCGATCAGCGTGGTAGCTTCGGAGCTGGAAGCCAATTCGGTCGTCACAGTGCTGCAAAAAGGCTATTCCATTGCCGAGCGCGTATTGCGTCCGGCGCTGGTCATTGTGGCGGCACCGAAATAATCACTCTGGCGGCTTGAAAAGTATCAAGTTATCCACAAGTTAAAAGCATCTGAATTTTCATTGAAGGAAAACAATCATGGGAAGAATCATCGGCATCGATCTGGGAACGACCAATAGCTGCGTCTCGATCATGGAGGGCAACACGCCCAAGGTCATTGAAAACGCAGAGGGTGCGCGCACCACGCCTTCGGTTGTCGCTTACCAGGAAGACGGTGAAGTGCTGGTTGGCGCATCTGCCAAACGACAGGCCGTAACCAATCCCAAAAATACGCTGTATGCGGTGAAGCGCCTGATTGGCCGCAAGTTCACTGAGAAAGAAGTCCAGAAAGACATCGATCTGATGCCCTACAAAATTGCCGCTGCTGACAATGGCGACGCCTGGGTCGAAGTGCGCGGCAAACAGATTAGCGCCC
>JANXLW010000171.1 GCA_025354965.1 Betaproteobacteria bacterium | reverse complement strand
TATAAATGCCTCAACGGTGTCACCCGCACGGACGGTGCCCATGGCGAGTGCCGGCAGCGCCATGCCAACCGTGCTGGTTACGGTCACGATGTCGCCGTCAATCTGTGTGGCCCGGCCTTTGACGCTGTTGTTGGCGCCGACAAAGCCTGCCACAAACGGCGTCTGCGGCGCGTAGTAAAGCTGCTGCGGCGTGCCAAGTTGTTCGAAGCGTCCGTGGTTCATGACACCCACATGATCGGACAGCACCAGAGCCTCGGACTGATCGTGCGTGATGTAGACAAAGGTGGTGCCAAAAGCCGCCTGCAACTGCTTGAGCTCGATCTTCATGTGCTCACGCAACTTGAGGTCCAGCGCCCCCAGCGGCTCATCGAGCAGCAGCAGGGTTGGCTCCAACACCAGGCTGCGGGCAATTGCCACGCGCTGCTTTTGTCCACCGGACAACTGATCGATTTTTTTGTCCTGCGCACCGGGCAGGCTGACGCGTTCCAGCATTTCGCCGACACGCCGCGCAATCTCGGCCTGTGCAACACCTCTTCGTGCCAGGCCGTAGCCGACGTTCTCGCCGACCGACATCATGGGAAATAGCGCCAGGTGCTGAAACACCATGTTGACGGGTCGGCGGTTGGGCGGCACCCCGTTCATAGGTTTGCCGCCAATGCAGATGTCACCCGAGTCAGGGCTCAAAAAACCCGCAATCATGCGCAACAGCGTGGTCTTGCCGCAGCCGGAAGGGCCCAGGATAGAGAAGAAACTGCCGCGCGCCACACTGAACGATAAATCGTCCACCGCCGCAAGCTCGCCGTAGCGCTTGCTCAAGCGCGCGGCGTGCAGGTCAGGCTGCGCCCCGACGGTCGCAGCAGGTGTGGTTGATCTCAAAAGAAGATGCGTTTGTGTTGCGATGTCGTGCGCCGCAGGCGGGCAATTTCCCGCCGGACGGCACCAAGGGAAATTAGTCCCTCGGGGGGCAGAGCGGACACGCAGTGCCGAACGTGGGGGTCATTCAGTTCGCCGCTTTGATGCGGTCCAGCACGCGGCCTTCAATGTCCTCAATGCCAGCCGGGACCGCGGGGTACCACTTCACGTTTTTCAGAGCGGCTTCGGGGAAGCTGCCAGCAAACTGGGCCTTGAGCTTGGCATCCGCTAGCTGGTCGGCACCTTTGGAGGCAGTGAAGTTGCCCGCCGATGCTCCCACTTTGGCGGCAATTTCGGGACGCATGTTGAAGTTGATCCAGGCGTAAGCCGCGGCGTCATTTTTGCCTTTGGCGGGAATAGCAAACGTGTCAATCCAGCCGAGTGCCCCCGACTTGGGCGCGATGAACTGGATTTCAGCTTTTTCGCCATTGAGCTTCCAGCCACCGGTGTCCCACATCATGGCGCCGACGATCTCACCGGTGCGCATGCCGTTGAGCAACTGGTCCTTGTTGTCCCAGAAGAATTTAAGGTTGCCTTTGCAGGCGATGACGGTCTTGCCGACTTCATCCATCAGAGCTGAGTAGGCTTTGGCGTCCTTATAAAGCGCAAACGGGTCCTTACCGGAGGCAAAGGCAAATGCCAGCAGGGTCGGGCGTTTCAGTCGAACGGCAGTTTTGCCCTTGACGTCGGCGCGGCACAGATCCGGGTAGTCACCCATTTTTGTGAGCTTGGTATTCACAACCAGACCATCGGTACCCCAGATGTGGGGAAGACCGTAGACCTTGCCAGCCAGCGTGGTGTTTTTCTTGGTGGCCTCCAGCATCGACGGTATGAACAACTGGGCGTTAAGTTTGCTCAAATCCATCGGCTTGTAGATGCCGAATTCCTGTTGCGGTCCGGTGATGCGGTCCTGCGAAGGTTGTGCCAGATCGAAACCAGCACCGCCGGTGGCACGCAGTTTGGAAATCATTTCTTCGTTGTTGGACAGTGTCAGCTCAACTTTGTAACCGCTTTCCTTTTCAAATTGCGCTACCACGTCGGTCGGTGCATAGTCGGCCCAGGTCAGCAGACGTAATGTTTTATCCTGTGCCGTGGCGGTGCCGACGACGCCCAGGGCGATAACGCTTGCCGCAACGAGGGTATGGTGAGCTTTCATGTGTGTTTCCTTGAATTTGTATGACAAAGTTAAATCCGGTTGGCAAGAACACTTGGCGACCAGAAGTCTGCGAAGACTACCGCAGGCAAATGACATTCTGATGTCAGTTCGATGACCGAGGTATGGTATTTTCCCTGTATGACATTCTGGATCGACACCCATTGCCACCTTGATGCACCGGAATTTGCGCCAGACGTCTTGGCTGTGCGGGAGCGGGCAACTGTCAATCAAGTGTCACATTGCGTGCTGCCAGCGGTTCAGGTCGCCAACTTTGACGCCGTGCGGCGCCTGGCGCATGCCAATGGCGACAGCTACGCGTTGGGCATCCACCCGTTGTGTGTTGCGCAGGCCAACGACGCTGATCTGGCCAGTTTGGACGAACATCTAACGCAACATCACGCAGACCCGAGGCTGGTGGCGGTGGGAGAAATTGGGCTGGACTGCTTTGTGCCGGAAATGAAGTTGGGCGCATTGCGCGAACGCCAGGAATACTTTTACCAGGAGCAACTGAAGTTGGCGCGCAAGCATGAATTGCCGGTGATCCTGCATGTGCGCCGCTCCGCCGACCGTTTGCTCAAAGGTTTG
>JANXLW010000157.1 GCA_025354965.1 Betaproteobacteria bacterium | reverse complement strand
GGTCGTAAAGCTTTTCGACTGCAAAGAAATCACGGTTTCCTTGCAGCCAATCTGAACCAATTTTGAGAGTAAAGAATGTCAAGTGACGAGCAGGAAACCGATTCCAACCTTCGCCGTTTGATCGACAAGCATCCATTGCTTTTTCGCGGTCGGGTGCCGGCGGTCCCAAGCTATGTGTTGCCGGGCTGGTACGACCTGATCGATCATCTGTGCTGCCGTATCGAAACAGACTTAGGACCGGAGCATTGCCGGCTGCTATTCCAAATATTTGATCGTAATAGGTAGGCAGTCCCGCCCGAAGGCGCGTTGTCATTGGTATCTGACGCCGATCACAACCAAGGATCACCTATGCCAAACTGTACCGGAGAATTTGGAGCACGCAAGATCGAATTTGGTCTTTCGGATTTCTGCAGCCAATTCACTGGATGCAATGTCGTTCAGATTTCGAAACGCAAAAGTGATCTGATCGATAAGCCTTCCGTTGGCCCCGTATTCTTCGAAGCAGTTTTTCCACTGCCGAACTTCTCCCCACACGCGACGGATGATGTTTACCGCCATTGGGCGCTCCGGCATAAAAGCAGCGTAATGGCTTAATGCGTTATCCAGAGTGGCAAGCTTGCCGCTCTCCCCAATCCCCAGGTGTAGACGGCGCTCGCTCGCCTGGACGGGACGCGGCACAACATCGTACACAGGACTAAGTTCCCACCCACCCAGCCGCGGATCGCGCACGAAGCCATGGTTGCGCAAGTGATCATCGTCGTTGGTAACAAAGATGTTGAGCACCATGCGAGCAAACATCTCCTCGCAATTTTCGTTCACGCATTGGGGGTGCCCATACTTGCGAATTGCCCGCCCAAGATCAGCATACGACTTGTCAGGTGATTCAAGTTCGTTGCAAGCCACCAGCGTCAGGCCACTAACAAAAGGCAATCGTCCTTCCAGCGTGTCATTGGTAGGTCGGGTTTCATGCAAGGCGCCGTCTGGCAGAGGCTGTCCAGCTCGGGTCCAATAGCGGTCAAACCGTCGTATCAACATGACTGGTCTATTCCCCAGGTCCAAGTAGCGTACCTCCGGAACATTCAAGCCGCAGCGTCGTGCCAACTCCAAGGTACAGACTTCAGCCCTTGCAACGTCAAACCAATCATTCTTGGTTGGGAATTTTGCCAACCAAAGCGCGCCTTCTTCATCACGAACAGATGCTTTCGGTCGTGCTCCGCCGGCTGATGGTCCGGCACCCAAGTAGTGCTCAAGATTTGCCGGTATCGGGGCACCGTTTTCAACAGCTTCCGACGCTTGGAGAACATACTGCAGCGAATGCATGTCACTGGCTGATGCCGAGTCGGGACTGGTCTGTTCCTTTCGCACGTCCAAAGCGCCCACACGGTCGCCCCCGGCCAGCAGCAGGTACTGCGCCTCCGAAAGACTATTCGCCGGCACCCTCTGGCGAGCCTCGATGACACGACGACCCCATGCATCGGGCGCAGCGTCGCGAATGCCACCGAATTCATTCAGTGCATTCACTGGAAAAAGTACCTTACCTTTAATTTCATGGCGATCGCCAAAAGCCAGGCTCACAGGGTCGATCTCAAAGGACTCTTTGCGCCCGAGGTAGCCGGTACCGTAGGCGAACTCGCTGGCGAGTTCTCGGTTTTGTATGTTTGCGTCACCTGTCTCGGTCAAAGTCAAAATACCTGATGGCACAAATCGATGCTGATCTGTTTGAGAGACATGACTGAAGACATAGACCTCTGATTTTTTTCGTGTCATTAGAAGTCCAGACGTTGTAGTTCGTTTTTGCTCAGTGCTCGAACACGTTGGGTGGTCTCGCGCGCAGCCAGTGCCTGAAGCGACGGGTCATCTTCTTTTAAAAGCGACAGAAGACTCACTCCTGGTGCAATCGCTTCCAGGTAGCGCAGGATTTGGGCCTGTGTACGGCCGAGATCCCCTTTCTCGAGCAACACCGCGGTTGAACGAGAGATGCCCGCACGCGTGGCTGCATCCGCCTGCAGAATGCGTCGTGCGGTGCGCAGACGTGCCAACTTCTTCCCAAGCTGGCGAGCCTCCTCCAGACGCTCTGGACTCATCAAAGGTTCTTCGTTGCGCTTCATGATTGCAATACCAGTCACAAAATGGATAAAAACTGCGATTGCAAACAATTTAGTCTTTTTGTGGGGTTGTGTCAAGTCTGCAATCACAGTCCTTAAAAATGTTTGTGCTTGTGATTGCAGACATAGTTGTCAGTGAGTGTGAACAGCCGATTAGATGGACCAAGGATCACCGTTCGTGATGGTCGTTCTGGCAAGACTTTCAAACAAAACAGCGTCGGTATTGCTACAGGGAGAGCGGAACAAACCGGGGGCTGAGCGATCAGGCCTGAATTTGCCGCCATTTTGCTAAACTGGCTCCACCATGGGCACGACCAAGACCGTGGAGGTCGAAATCTACCAGTTCCACGTGTGGATTCGTCAAATCAGCCCGATGATTTGGCGCCGCCTACTGGTGCGCAGTGACAGCTCAGTCGCGGATTTGCACTACACCCTGCAAATTGCCTTCGGCTGGAGCGATGAGCATTTGAACATGTTCCACATTCATGGCCAAGACTATGGCGTGTACCGCGACGGTGGCGTCAGTTTCTCCAAGAACCCAAATTTGGTCAAACTAAGCGATTTCAAATTTCGCAAGAACGA
>JANXLW010000104.1 GCA_025354965.1 Betaproteobacteria bacterium | reverse complement strand
CTTGGGGTGCAAAAAGCAGATGTCAAAGCCCGCCGCACCTTTGCGTATCCCACCTGGGGCAAAGCGCACGCCGTTAGCTGACAACCACTGCACAGCTTTAGGCAGATCGTCAATCCACAAGCCTACATGATTGAGCGGCGTAGTGTGTACCGCAGGCTTTTTATCGGGGTCCAGCGGTTGCATCAAATCGACTTCAACTTTGAACGGGCCTCGGCCCATGGTGCAAATATCTTCGTCGACGTTTTCGCGTTCACTGCGGAAGGAGCCGGTCACTTCCAGACCCAGCATATCAACCCAAAGTTTTTGTAAACGGGTCTTGTCTGGGCCACCAATAGCGACTTGCTGGATGCCCAGCACTTTAAATGGACGATTCATTTTTATGCAAACTCAATAATCGGTTGATCCACAGTCAGACTATCGCCTTTGTTGGCCAGCACTTTGCCCACCACACCGTCGGCTACCGCAAACAGCACATTTTCCATTTTCATGGCTTCAATCACCGCCACGCGCTCACCAGCCTGCACTTTTTGACCGGGCTGCACCGCCACATCAACCAGCAAGCCCGGCATCGGTGACAACACGAAGCGACTCATGTCCGGCGGTGCCTTGTAAGGCATCAGAGTTAGCAATTGGGCAGCTCTTCTGGAAAGCACCATCGCATCAATCTGCGCACCGTTGTGCGAGACACGAATGGCCAGCGGGTTCTTTCCTGCCAATCCACCACGCTCGACCTGTGCGGTAAATGGTTGGCCATTGCAAGTGCCAGTGATACGAATTTCACCCAGACGGTAATCGCTGCATATCTTGTATTGTTTTGCTCCCACGGTGACTGTGCTGGAGCCGGTTTTGCCCTCAAAATCGCGGACCGATACCAGCGTTGCCGTGCTGTCGCCTTGCCAACCCAGGGTGACCACCACAAAGTCAGCCCCTACCGCCAGCTCGTGGCCCTCCATCTGCCCACTGATAAAAGTGGCACGGTTGCGGTACACGCGGTTGACAAAAGCAGCAAGCGCGGTCAGCAGATCGGCGTCGTCATGTGGCACATCTTCAGCGCGAAAACCTTTCGAGTAGTTCTCGGCAATGAAGCCAGTGTTGAAGTCACCCGCTACAAACTTGGGGTGCGCCAACAACGCCGCCTGAAATGGGATGTTGCTGCTGACGCCCCGAATCACGAAGCCATTGAGCGCTTCACGCATCTTGGCAATTGCGTCAAGCCGATCTTTGCCGTGCACGATCAGCTTGCAGATCATGGAGTCGTAGTACATCGGTATCTCGCCGCCGTCCTGCACACCGGTGTCAACCCGAACACCGTGCCACCGACTGATGTCGGAAGCAAACATGGTCTCAGTAGGCGGCTGAAAACGCACCAGACGACCAATGGAAGGCAGGAAGTTGCGGAACGGGTCCTCAGCATTGATACGGCACTCCATGGCCCAGCCATCGCGTTTGATGTCCGCCTGTGTCATGGGGAGCTTCTCGCCCGCTGCAACGCGAATCATCAACTCCACCAAATCGAGGCCGGTAATGCATTCGGTCACCGGGTGCTCCACCTGCAAGCGGGTGTTCATCTCCAGAAAGTAAAAACTCTGATCCTTGCCGACCACAAATTCCACCGTACCGGCACTCTGGTATTTCACCGCTTTGGCCAGCGCCACTGCCTGCTCACCCATGGCCTTGCGGGTAGCGTCACTGATGAACGGGGACGGTGCTTCCTCAATCACTTTTTGATGGCGGCGCTGCAGCGAACACTCACGCTCATTGAGATAGACCATATTGCCGTGGCTATCACCAATCAGCTGAATCTCGATATGGCGCGGTTCCTCGACATACTTCTCTAAGAACACACGGTCGTCGCCAAAGCTGTTGCGCGCCTCGTTGCGGCAACTGGTGAACCCTTCAAATGCCTCCTTGTCATTGAAAGCCACGCGCAAACCCTTGCCACCACCGCCGGCACTGGCCTTGATCATCACGGGGTAGCCGATGCCTTGGGCAATCTCAACCGCACGTTCCGCGCTTTCAATTGCGCTGTTGACGCCGGGAATGCAGTTCACACCGGCCGAGCCAGCAAGTTTCTTGGATTCAATCTTGTCACCCATGGCCGCCATGGAGTAGTGCTTGGGACCGATAAAAACAATGCCTTCTTCCTCCACACGCTTGGCGAAAGCTGCGTTCTCGCTCAAAAAACCGTAGCCAGGATGCAAGGCCTGGGCACCGGTTTGCCGGCAAGCGGCGATGATTTTGTCGGCCTGCAAATAGCTTTCGCGACTCGGCGCAGGGCCAATGTTGACAGCCTCATCGGCCAGCATGACATGCCGCGCGTCCTTGTCGGCGTCGGAATACACCGCCACCGTTTTGATACCCATTTTTTTGGCCGTCTTGATGACACGGCAAGCGATTTCACCCCGATTCGCGATCAAAATTTTTGTAAACATAGTGCTTTCCTAACGTTATTCAGTCAACGAATGTTGTAATTCGCTGTGGTACTGGGGCTGTCCTGTTGACGGTGCTCCAAGGCCTTTTTCTGAGCCCGCACCAGGCCGGGGACACGGAGCAGAGCACTCAGACAGTCTGACCCCGTTCGAGGCAAGCGCGATCGCACGCGGGATAAGAATAAGTTACCACTGAAGTGCACCATAAAAGCGCCAAGCCTCAGAGCGGGATATTCCCGTGCTTGCGCCACGGGTTCTCAAGCTTCTTGTCGCGCAGCATCACCAGCGAGCGGCAGATACGCCTGCGCGTCTCGTGTGGCAGGATCACATCGTCGATAAAACCACGGGCACCGGCCACAAACGGGTTGGCAAAGCGGGCTTTGTATTCTGCCTCTTTAGCTGCCAGCTTGGCGGGATCGCCCTTGTCTTCGCGGAAGATAATTT
>JANXLW010000049.1 GCA_025354965.1 Betaproteobacteria bacterium | reverse complement strand
GTTCATGGTGGGCCTTGCTGTCTCGTCAAGTTTTTAGCGCTATATAAATTCTAGCGGCAAGGCCGTCATTTCCAGCGTGGTAGAAACACCTGAGCTTGCCGCTTTGGTGCAGTTTTCAGCAAAATTGCAACACACTGGCTGTGCCAAACAGGCACGCCGTTCAAGCCTGGCTGAAACCCTGTCTGAACCCTTCTCTAGGGCCCTGTCTGGAACCTTGTCTGGTATCGGCAGGGGTTTGCCTCATTTCTCGCCACCCCAATTTTCAAGCAGGCCTGCGGTAAAGTAGCCCGACTCCTTCCGCTTTTTGACCTTATGAACGCCCTATCCTTTTCTGCAACGGACACCGTCGGCGTCATCGGCGAAGGCGCCATGGGTGGCGGCATGGCGCGCTCCTTGCGCCGCGCGGGTTACACCGTGCACGTGTTGGACGTGCGGGCCGAAGCGGCCGAGGCTTCGCCAAGGAAGTCGACAGCGCTGTGATCAAGATTTTCCCTGGCATTGAATGGCCGAAGAAACCATGAGCCCCATCAAGCTCGGGTGTATTGCGGACGACTTTACGGGGGCGACAGACCTGGCCAACAACCTGGTGCGCTCCGGCATGCGCGTAGTGCAGACGATTGGCGTGCCCACCGGCCCATTGGCCGCCGAGGTGGATGCGCTTGTCGTCGCGCTGAAGTCACGCACCCTAGCGGCAGCCGATGCCGTCTCACAGTCCTTGCAGGCTCTGGCGTGGCTGCAAAGTCAGGGCGCGCAGCAAATCTATTTCAAATACTGCTCGACCTTTGACAGCACCGCCCTGGGCAACATTGGCCCGGTCACTGAGGCGCTGATGGATGCGCTGAAGACAAGCTTCACCATCGTCACACCGGCCTTCCCCGACAACCAGCGCACCGTGTTCAAAGGCCACCTGTTTGTCGGTGATGTCCTGCTCAATGAAAGTGGCATGCAAAACCACCCGCTCACCCCCATGCGCGACGCCAATCTGGTGCGTGTGATGCAGGCGCAGACCCAACGCAAAGTGGGCTTGATCGA
>JANXLW010000029.1 GCA_025354965.1 Betaproteobacteria bacterium | reverse complement strand
GCCATTTCTACGCAAATATTAAAGGAACGGTCGCTACTCACTACTAAGGGCGGCAGTTCGGCGTTTTCGATCCTGTTGTTTCAAGACGTGGCCGCCATTCCGATGCTGGCCTTGCTGCCGCTGTTGGGCCTGGTCGCCGGTTCCGACGCGATCCAAAACCCCGTCAATCATGTCTTCGAGGCCATGAAAATAATCGCGGTTGTAGCCGGCATCGTTCTCGGCGGAAGACTGTTGATGCGTCCGATGTTCAACTGGATCGCGCGCTCCAACACACGCGAGATCTTCACTGCGGCAGCCTTGCTGCTGGTGGTCGGCATTGCGGCACTGATGCAAGCGGTAGGTTTGTCGATGGCACTGGGCGCTTTTCTGGCTGGCGTGCTGATGGCCGAGAGCGAATACCGGCGCGAGTTGGAAACCGATATCGAGCCGTTCAAAGGTTTGCTGCTGGGTTTGTTTTTCATCGCCGTGGGCATGAGCATCGACTTTGCTGTACTGCGGCAGTCACCGGGGCTGATGGCACTCATCGTGCTGGGTTTTTTGAGCGTCAAGGGTGCATTGATTTATGCGCTGGCGCGGATGATGAAGTTGCCGTTTCAGGAGCGACCCGTTTTCACGCTGCTGCTGGCGCAAGGCGGTGAATTTGCCTTTGTGGTTTTCCAGGCCGGCGTCGGTGCCCATGTATTGCCGGCGCAGACCGCCTCGCTTTTGATCGGTGCGGTTGCCGTGTCGATGCTGGTGAGCCCGCTGCTGTTGGTGGCTATCGACAAACTGCTGCTACCGCGCTGGGCCAAAAGCGGTGTGGCAGCCATGGAAGAAATCTCCGAGCAACAAGAAGCCCCCGTTGTGATTGCCGGCTTTGGCCGCTACGGGCAAATCATTGCGCGCCTGATGCTGGCGCAGGGTATCCCCTGCACCGTGCTGGACCATGATGCCGAGATGATCGAGGCTGCGCGCAGTTTTGGCTACCGCGTGTTTTACGGTGACGCGACCCGACTCGATTTGCTGCGCACGGCGGGCGCCGCCAGCGCAAAAATTCTGGTGCTGGCGGTGGACGCTGTTGAACAGTCTCTCGCCATCGTCGACCTGGCGCATGAGCATTTTCCCAATCTGCAGATCGTGGCAAGGGCGCGCGACGTCCCCCACTGGAACCAGTTGCGTGATCGCGGCGTGCTGCAGGTGGAACGCGAGATGTTCGAGTCCAGCCTGCGCAGCGCTCGCAGCGTGCTGGAGCTGCTGGGCCACGGCGCCCACCAAGCACGCCAGACCGCCATGCGCTTTCGTCAACACAACCTGGAACTGTTTGAAAAAATGCACCCGCATTACAAGGACCGCGCCAAGCTGATTGCCGTGGTCAAGCAGGGGCGTCAGCAACTCGAAGAGCAAATGGCGCAGGAACGCACCGAGCGCGCACAGCGGGCCGAGCAGCGACCACAGGGTTGGGACAACTGAACGCCACTACCGCAGTGCGTCATACACCAGCTTGACGCCCGTGAGGAACATGCCCAGGTAGACAAAGCGGTAAAACAGCAGTGGGTTGATGCGCCGGGCCAGGCGCACGCCGACCAGCACGCCAATCGGTGCAATCGGCAACAGCACCAGCGAGGTCGCCAGATTGCGCATGTCGAGCAAGCCGAGCCAAGCGTAGGGAATCCACTTGGCCAGATTGATGATAAAGAAAAAGAACGCCATGGTGGCGGTGAACTTCACCGGCGATAGACGCAGTGGAATCACGTAGGCGCTGATCGGTGGTCCGCCAGCGTGAGCAATGAAACTGGTGAAACCCGAGGTGGCGGTCAGCAGCGCACCCAGCCATTTGGGCGGCGGTGCGCTGTCTGCCTTGGGAGGAAATAGCAGGCGTTGCGCCAGAAACAGTAAAGTGAAGACGCCCACAATACCAGCCACTGTGTGTGCATCGAGCAGCTTGAACAGCAGCGCACCGATCACGATACCGACCAATCCGCACGGAATCAGAAATTTCAGCAATGGCATGTCAAAGTCTTTGCGAAAAGCGGCCATGCCCAGAATGTCCATCAGCAGCAGCACTGGCATCAGGATGGCCGCTGCCTGCGGCACGCTGACCGCTAGCGCCATCATGGGCACGGCCAGCGAGCCAAAGCCGGCGCCAAAACCGCTTTTGCTGACGCCCAGCAACAGCACGGCGGGGATGCTGACGGCGTAGAAGTAGGGGTCGGTAATGAGGGGGAAAGTCATCGGGCGATCAAACCCGTTCCAGAATCACAGCAATGCCCTGCCCCACCCCAATGCACATGGTGCACAGGGCATAACGTCCACCAGTAGCGTGCAGCCGGTTGACAGCGGTGGTGGCCAGCCGTGCCCCGGACGCCCCCAGCGGATGACCCAGCGCTATTGCACCACCCCAGGCGTTGACGCGCTCATCATCGTCTCTCAGCCCCAACATTCTGAGCACCGCCAGGCCCTGCGCGGCAAAGGCTTCGTTGAGTTCAATGACGTCGAGCTGTTCGAGTGTCAGCCCGGTTTGCGCCAGTACCTTTTGCGTCGCCGGTGCCGGGCCGATGCCCATCAGGCGCGGTGCCACGCCGACTGTGGCCATGCCCACCACTCTGGCTTTGGGCGTCAGGCCGTTGTTGGCCGCCGTTTGTTCATCGGCCAGCAGCAAGGCGCAAGCGCCGTCGTTGACGCCACTGGCGTTGCCGGCGGTGACGCTGCCGTCGGCTCGCACGATCGGTTTGAGCTTGGCCAGCGCCTCCAGGCTGGTCTCGCGCGGGTGCTCGTCCTGATCGACGACCAGCGGGTCGCCTTTCTTTTGGGCAATGGTCACCGGCGTGATTTCTCTTGCCAGGTGGCCGGCTTGTTGTGCGGCGACCGCCTTCATCTGGCTGGCCAGCGCCATCTGGTCTTGCGCCTGGCGTTCGATTTTGAATTC
>JANXLW010000014.1 GCA_025354965.1 Betaproteobacteria bacterium | reverse complement strand
CGAGCTACCCACGGCATTTATGACGGTGGGCGCACCGTTTGCGTTGCCCGGAACTTGCATCGGTGTCCAGTCTCAAGGCCATGCACGGCATCAGTTTTGAGGCCGCCACCTTGACGTTGACGGCTTACATGCTGTGCGGTGCGTTGGGCATGCTGGTTGGTGGTTTTGTGGCGGCGCGCACCGCCAACAGCGACCGCGTGGTCGCCATCGCCATGGCGGTGGCAGCGGTTTTGCTGGCGCTGTGTGGCACCGGTCTGCTGGGTGCCACGCTGACCATGGTGGTGCTGGCCGGCACCGGCTTTGCAATTGGCATCGGGGGACCATCGCGTGACATGATGATCAAGAAGGCGACACCCAAAGGCGCCACCGGGCGGGTCTACGGCATGGTGTATTCGGGCCTGGACGTGGGCTTTGCTGTGTCTCCCATTTTGTTTGGCGCCTTCATGGACCGCGGCTGGTACGGCGCGACGCTGTTTGGTGCGGCGACGGTGCTGCTGCTCAGCGTGGGCGCCGCGTTGGGGGTGGGGCGCCGCACGCCAGGGCCAAGAGCGCTCAACGGCGCGGCTCGCCCCGTTCGTTGACAGTTACCGTCGGTCCGGGAGGTGCGGTCATCTGAACGTGGTTCTCCTGGCCCCGAAAATCGTAGCTGACCTCCCAATACTGCGGTCGCGCCTGGCTGGGTACGTTTTCGCAGCGCCGAACGTCTTGCGTCGTCGTTTGCTGTGAGTTGGCGTTGCGGCCCATGTTGGAACCAATGGACGCTGCCAGTTCTTCCACCCGTCGGCCTCACCAGTTGGTGTGAGCCTTGTCAAAGTGCTGGGTCAGGAATTCGATGAAGGCGCGCACCTTCGGCGAGACGTGCTTGCGGGTCGGGTAGATGGCATAGATGCCCAGTTCGATGGAACGAAACTCGGGCATCAGTTCGACCAGTGTGCCAGCGGCCAGGTCATCGCCGACCAGAAACGTTGGCTGCAGGATCACGCCCTGGTGCGCCAGTGCTGCGGCGTGGCACGACTTGGCGTTGCGAATGGCACTTCTGCCGAACCGGATGCCGTGCAGGTGCTTCTCATCGGCTCAAAAAAAACAGCGGCTGATTTTTTCAAACACGATTTACCGACGCCCATCGAGCTCGAAAGCGCGATCATGGTAGTGGAGGATGAAGTGACCCGCTTGCGTGCGCTACGCGCTGCGGCTTCAACGCTTTTTGCCTCTGACGCAGGCATCCGCGAGATTGCACTTATCGCAGGCGTTGCCGAGCAGCCAGAGTTGAACTTGACGCTTGATGCGGTGGAACGGACATTTGAACTGCTGACGGCGGTCACGCTTGGCAGGCCCATAGCCAGCGCAGGAATTCCGGTCAACGCCGCATTTGCTGCAACGCTTTTAATCCTGCGTGAATTCATGCATCATTTGCAATTTACGTCGATCAATGTGACGGCCTGACTTCTGCCAGTCGCTTTGTCGGCACAATGCTGAACATGACTGATGTTCAAATTCCCCAAATCGGCGGCCACTTGCTGGTTCAATGTCTTGTTGAGCAAGGTGTTACCCATGCCTTTGGCGTACCCGGCGAGAGCTATCTGGCGGTGCTCGATGGATTCCACCGCTACCGCGATCG
>JANXLW010000005.1 GCA_025354965.1 Betaproteobacteria bacterium | reverse complement strand
CGGTGATCCACCGCTTTGACGGCGGTCCGGTTGGGCTGGACAACATTGCCGCCAGCATTGGCGAAGAACGCGAAACGATTGAAGACGTGATCGAGCCCTATCTCATCCAGCAAGGCTATCTGCAGCGCACGCCGCGCGGCCGCATCGCTACGCTGGCCGCCTATCGGCATCTGGGCATGACGCCGCCCAATCGCGATGCCGACATGTTTGCGCTCTGATCCCTATTGCGCAAACCGCGGCCGCGCGTTGTGAACCATCAAAAGTTGTGCCAGGTAGTAGCAGGAAAGCACCCATAGAGACACCAGAGGCAGTGGTTGCACAAAGCGGTTGATGGCAATCAGCGAGTCGCTCAGCATGAAAGCGCAGGCGCCCAGCGCCACCGCCTTTGCGGCTGCGTCGCCTTGCACTGTGGCGCGGCCAATCGCTTGCGCCACCATCAGCGCGATCACGCTGACGTAGGCGGCCACTGCCACTTTGAGCACCGGGTCAGTCAGCCCACCCCAAACCCAGGCGTACATGGCAGCACCCACGGTCAATGTTGTCAGCACGGCGCGACGGCTTGGAAACCAGGCGACGCCCTGGCGGAACAAGGCAATGTAGAAAAGATGCGCGACCAGAAACGAGGCCAGACCGGGTATGAAGAAGTTGCCTGGCAGCATCAGAAACACGTCACCGGCCAGCGAAGCAGTCAGTGCCGCCGCCAGCAAGGCGTCAAAGCGCTTGGCCGTCCCAGATCGATAGGCGCGAAGCGCTACAAAAGCAATGGCAATCAACATGGTCAAGGGCTTGAAAACAAAGTGCAGCGTCAACAGTCCCAGTGTGCTGGTGATGGTTGCCAGCACGGCGCTTGCCATCAGCGCTGCCTCCAATCGGCGCAGGCTAACCATTGGGCGACCAGCGACCGGCTCAGGCGCTGGTTTCATCCAGGGCTTCATCGTCTTCCAGGTGCTGTGCGTCAGCCCAACCCACCAGCGTCAGACCTTCGGGTGTCCAAAGCAGGCGGTTGATGGTGGCGTTGCCCAGGTTCCAGGTGCGTGGTGCCTGCAAATCCTGCCCGGTGGCGGCACGGTACAGCACATCCATGACCCCGCCGTGGGCCACCAGCACTATTTGTTCACCTTGGTGCCGCTGCGCCAATTCCGTCGCAGTTTGGGCTATGCGCTGACGCAAGGCCGTCAGTGACTCGCCGCCTTGCGGCGCCCAATGCGGGTCGCGCTTGCGCCAGCGCAGCGCCTGCTCCGGCCAGGCAGTCTCAATCTCGGTAAATGTCTTGCCCTGAAAAACACCAAAACCGCGTTCACGAAGTCCCTCATGGGCTTGTGGTGTCAGCCCGGTGACGCTGGAAATTTCGCGTGCCGTATCCCAGGCTCGCGCCAAGTTGCTGGAGTAGATTGCGGCGATAGGTTCGTCAACCAGGGCTCGTGCCAGGCGGCGCGCCTGCCAATGGCCTGTTTCGTTCAGTCCGATGTCGAGTTGTCCCTGGATGCGGGTGTCCACGTTCCAGGCGGTTTCTCCGTGGCGGATGGCGATGATGCGGGTGGCGTTCATGGGCTAAATTTTAAGTGCCTGAAGGCCCGGTAATGAGGCTGGTGCAAACTCTTCTTCGTCAAACACTTTGTCGCCGTCTGCGTCGGGCACGCCGGTGGTTTTAATAACCTTGAAGTTGTGGCGCGTGGCGTCCATCAGGTGCGACGGTACCACGTTGTGCAGCGCGGTGAACATGCTCTCGATGCGACCTGGGTATTTCTTCTCCCATTCGCGCAGCATGTTGCCGATCTGCTGGCGCTGCAAATTCTCCTGACTGCCGCACAGAGAGCAGGGAATGATCGGAAACTGGCGATGCGCCGCCCAGCGCGTCAGGTCTTTCTCGGCCACGTTGGCCAGCGGCCGGATGACGATGTGGCCACCGTCGTCACTGACCAATTTTGGCGGCATGCCCTTGAGCTTGCCGCCAAAGAACATGTTGAGAAAAAAAGTTTGCAGCATGTCATCGCGGTGGTGGCCCAGCGCGATTTTGGTGATCTTCAGCTGGTCGGCGACCCGGTACAAAATGCCGCGGCGCAATCGGCTGCACAGGCTGCACATGGTCTTGCCCTCGGCAATCACCTTCTTCACGATGCTGTAAGTGTCCTGCGTTTCAATGTGAAATGGCAACCCCAGCTTTTTTAGATACTCCGGCAATATGTGAGCCGGAAAGCCGGGCTGCTTCTGGTCCAGATTGACCGCAATCAGCTCGAAATTGATGGGCGCTCTGGCTTGTAATTTCAGCAGAATGTCCAGCAATCCGTAGCTGTCCTTGCCGCCCGAGACGCATACCATGACGCGGTCGCCCTCTTCAATCATGTTGAAGTCCATGATGGCCTGGCCGACCTGGCGGCATAGACGCTTTTCAAGCTTGTGGGTTTCACGCTCGATTTTGAGCTGCTTGGCGGCCGGTGCGTCGGTCTGCCCCGTTTCGCTCGCAATTTCATCCTTAATCCAGACGGCGCTCATTCATTTTTCCTTAGGTTCGATCAGGTAGATTTTCTCTTACTTCGTGAAAAAGGGATGCCGTCTTCAAAAATGGTTCGGGCCGAGTCTTTCCCCGGTGTCAATGTGAAAATATTCATGACCAAGCCCGTTGGTTCTACATTTCGTCCAGATTTCACAACCAATTGATCTAGCGCAACATCGCCAACTATGACTGGAGCACAGTTTCCGTCGTCATCCTTGATGTGCGGTTAGCTGAGAATCACATCATCAGGCCGATTGTTTTTTGATCCATTTTTTTTGGTCGTTGTAAAAGTTTTTAGGAGCAATTCAAATGAGCGCATCAAAATTGCCTGGCTGGGCGGTTGTAGCTGTAGCGGCCGTCGCGATGTTGTTTGCCAACGCGAGCGCCCAACGTCGTGAGCGATCCGGTATGGAGGTTGTCGACACTGTCTGCATCTCCTGCCATGCCAAAGGCGAGAAGGGAGCGCCAAAGATCGGTGACCAGCAGGCCTGGGCGGCGCGGGCCTCACAAGGTCTTACAGCGTTGACTGGGCACGCGCTTGCAGGCATTCGAAACATGCCGGCACATGGCGGCAATGAAACGCTCAGCGACATCGAGATTGAGCGTGCCATCACCTATCTGGTCAACCAGTCCGGTGGCCACTGGGTCGAACCTCTCGGTGGCGCGACACCCGCCGTGCTTCGCCAAAGCGAGCGAATCGTGCTGACTCAGTGCGCCAAATGTCACCAAAACGGCTTGGATGGCGCGCCTAAAATCGGCGATCGTACAGCCTGGGTGAAGCGTCTGAAGAAGGGGCTGGATCCGCTGATTAAGTCCGCGGTCCATGGCCGTGGACCCATGCCAGCCAGCGGCGGTCTGGCGGACTTGACTGATCTTGAGATTCAGGGTGCGGTGATGTACATGTTCAATTACGGTGTCGTTGCGCTACCGTCAGCACCGAGCGCGGCTACGCAGACCGTCAACCCCTATCGCAAGGTTGTCGATGGCATGGAAATCTATTTTGGTGTCGCTCGAGCAGACGCCATGTCGGCTGGGCAGGCACCAGGCAAGGTTCCGCGTGGCAAAGGCTACTATCACCTGAACGTCTCGCTGTTCGATGCCAAGACGGGTCTCGCCATAACCGACGCGCAGGTTGAAGCCAAAGTGGCTGACCCGATGGGAATCGAAAGCAGAAACCTGGAGGTTATCTCAGCTTACAACACGATCGGTTACGGGAACTATTTCCGCATGGACGGAATGTTCCCGTATACGATCACAGCACAGATCCAGCGTCCGGGGAACGCTCGAACGACCGAGGCGAAATTCGAATACAAGGCGCGCTAGACATAGGCCTAAGCTCTTTGCACCATGGCACGAATGCTCACCACTGCCCGGTCTCGACCCGAATGGCGACCTCGCAGTCGTCAAAAATTTCCAGCTTTGCAATCTTGACGCGCACGCCCAGTACGCCGGGCAATTGCATCAGGCGGTTGGCCAGCTTGCCGATCAGGGTTTCCAGCAAATTGACGTGCTCAGCGGTGCACTCGTTGATGATGATCTGGCGCACCTTGCGGTAGTCCAGCACACGGTTGATTTCGTCGTCGTGTGGCAGCAGCGGCTGTTGGCCAAGGCTAAGTTCGGCATCCACCTGAATCGGCTGCGGCGCGGTCTTTTCCAGTTCCAGAATCCCCAGGCTGGCGTCAAATCGCAAACCAGTAAGTGTGAGGGTTTGTCGACCTTGAGTGTGGGGCATGGTGGGGTGCGGTAAAGGTAAGGGCTGGTTTGCATCAGCGCATCACAGCAGCGAGAAATCGCGTTCGAATTTCATCAGGTGCTGGCCACCGTCAACCAGCACGGTGGTGCCGGTGATGGACTGGTTGTCGATGGCAAACTTGACGGTGGCAGCAACATCGGCCGGTGTTGAGGATCGGCCCAAAGGCGAGAGCTGGTGCAATGCCTCAAATTTTTTCTGACTCAGCATATGGCTGGTCAGCGTCAAGCCGGGGGCCACCCCGACGACGCGAACATGCGGGCTCAGCGCCATCGCCAGCATGGTGTTGGCCGCTTCCAGCGCCGCTTTGGACAAGGTGTAGCTAAAAAAATCGGGGTTCTGGTTCCACAGTTTCTGGTCCAGCAAATTCACCACCACACCTAGTGGCCTGCGCGCTTGCGCGCTTGCCGATCCGTCGCGCAGCAGCACATGCGCATGCAGGGCTTGCGCCAGAATGATGGCGGCGCCGGTGTTGCTGCGCAAATGCTTGTCCATGGCGGCAAAGCTGAAGCTGCTGCTGGTGTCGTGCTCAAAGGTGGAGGCGCTGTTGACCACGGCGTCGACCCGGCCAAATTGCTGTATCACCTTGGGTAGCAAACTGCGCACCGCCGCCTCGCTCGTCAAATTGGCACGAAACGCTGCACTGGCGCCCGACAGCCCCACGCAGTCAGCCACCGTTTTTGTGGCGTCTTCCAGTGAATCGCGGTAGTGCACGGCGACTTGCCAGCCGTCTTTTGCCAGCGCCAGTGCAATTTCACGGCCCAGCCGTTTGGCGGCGCCAGTGACAAGAACCGTGCGGGCAGGAGCGGGTGCGGACATTCGAGGACAATTCCAACTGTGATGACGACAAGCTACAGTTTAACGAGCGCCTTGCAGGCCCATATTGCGCAAGCCGTTGCCTTGGCAAAAGGCTGGATCGGCTTTGATGAATTCATGGCATTGGCTCTCTACACGCCGGGCCTGGGCTACTACGCCAACGACAGTGCCAAGTTCGGCACCATGCCGTATGCCATCGAGGCCGGTCAGTCGGTTTCGGGCAGCGATTTTGTGACCGCGCCTGAGATGACGCCGCTTTTTGGCCAGACGCTGGCGGCCCAGGTGGCACAGGCCCTGCAGGTGACGTGCACCAGCGAGATCTGGGAATTTGGCGCCGGCTCCGGTGCGCTGGCGCTGCAATTGCTGCAAAGTCTGGAAGCCTTGGGACTGCCCGTGCCACGCTACAGCATTGTTGAGCTGTCGGGCAGTTTGCGAGTGCGCCAGCAAGAAAAACTGGAAAAGTACGCCCATGCGGTGCACTGGGTCAGCGCTTTGCCCGACACGCTGCAGGGCGTGGTGCTGGGCAACGAGGTGCTCGACGCCATGCCGGTGAAGTTGCTGGCGCGGGTCGGTGGTAGTTGGTATGAGCGCGGCGTGGCGCTGAGCTCTGCCGACGCCGCATCCCAGCTGGTCTGGCAAGACCGACCCACCGATTTGCGCCCCCCGCTGGAGATTGATGGTGCGCACGACTACCTGACCGAAGTCCATCTTCAGGGTGAAGCGTTCATCCGCACGCTGGCCGACAAGCTGGGTGTTGGCGCGGTCTTTTTAATCGACTACGGCTTTCCAGAGCATGAGTACTACCATGCCCAGCGTCACATGGGCACCGTGATGTGCCACCGCAGTCATCGGTCAGACACCGATCCCCTGTCTGATGTCGGTCTCAAGGACATCACCGCGCACGTCAATTTCACCGGCATCGCGTTAGCCGCTCAAGCGGCAGGTTTGGGCGTGCTGGGCTATTGCACGCAAGCACGTTTTTTGATCAATTGCGGCCTGTTGTCCCGACTGGAAAAAGAACCTCTCGCGGTTCGCGTGCAAGCGCAAAAGCTCATCATGG
>JANXLW010000486.1 GCA_025354965.1 Betaproteobacteria bacterium | reverse complement strand
CACGACAGCGTCGGCATTGATCTGGTGGCCATGAGTGTGAATGACGTGCTGGTGCAGGGCGCTGAACCCCTGTTTTTTCTCGACTACTTTGCTTGCGGCAAGCTCGACGTGGACATTGCGACCGCAGTAGTGGGCGGCATTGCCCGCGGCTGTGAGCTGTCGGGTTGTGCCTTGATTGGTGGCGAAACCGCCGAGATGCCCGGCATGTATCCCACTGGTGAATACGACCTGGCCGGTTTTTGTGTAGGTGCCGTCGAAAAAACAAAAATACTGAGCGGCGCCAATGTGAAACCGGGCGACGTCGTGTTGGGCCTGGCCTCCAGCGGCGTGCATTCCAATGGTTTCAGCCTGGTGCGCAAGTGCATTGAGCGTGCTGGTGACAGGCGCCCCACCACGCTGGATGGCCAACCGTTCAAACAAGCCATCATGGCGCCAACCCGTTTGTACGTGAAAAATGTTCTGACCGCCCTCGCCCTACATCCCATCAAGGCACTGGCCCATATCACTGGCGGCGGACTGCTGGAGAACATTCCACGTGTCCTGCCCGAAGGCACTTGCGCGCAGTTGGTAAAAGGCAGCTGGCCACAAACTGAGTTGTTTGCCTGGCTGCAAAGCACGGCGGGTATCGATGACTTCGAGATGAACCGCACTTTCAACAACGGCATCGGCATGGTGCTGGTGATTGACGCCGCCCACGGTGCGGCCTGCGCTGCCACCCTGCGCAACGCTGGCGAGCGGGTGTACGAGATTGGTGTCATCATCCAACGCGGGCTGGACGCTCCTGTGCTTGTGGTCTGAGAAGTCGACCAGAGTGTCCACCAAACTCCAGTCCATGCGGCCGCTCCCGGCAGGCGTCTGGGCCCTGGGCTTTGTCAGCATGCTGATGGACATCTCATCCGAGATGATTCACAGCCTGTTGCCGGTTTACCTAGTTACCACACTGGGCGCCAGTGTATTTGTGGTCGGCCTGATTGAAGGCGCAGCCGAAGCCACGGCGCTGATCGTCAAAGTATTCTCCGGTGTCCTGAGCGACTACTGGGGCCAACGCAAACCGCTGGCAGTTTTCGGCTACAGCCTGGGTGCGTTCTCGAAACCCTTGTTTGCGTTGGCCACCAGTTCAAGTCTGATTCTGGGTGCCCGTTTGATTGACCGTGTGGGCAAGGGCATTCGGGGTGCTCCACGCGATGCGCTGGTGGCCGATATCACGCCTCCCGAGCTGCGCGGTGCCGCCTTCGGCTTGCGCCAGGCACTCGATTCTGTGGGTGCCATTGTCGGCCCGTTGCTTGCGATGGGGCTCATGATCACCTGGACCAACAATTTTCGGGCCGTGTTCTGGTTTGCCACGCTGCCGGCATTCTTGTGTGTAGCGCTACTGATTTTCGGTGTGCGCGAACCGGACCGCCCGGTTGGCGCGGCGCGCGTCAACCCCATCAGCCGTGAGAATCTGCTTCGGTTGAGCCCACGCTACTGGTGGGTTGTGGCTATCGGAGCCGTCTTCACATTGGCACGCTTTAGCGAGGCTTTCCTGGTGCTGCGCGCACAACAAGGAGGTCTGGGTCTGGCCTGGACGCCCTTGGTGGTCATTGGTATGAGCCTGATCTATGCAGCGGGCGCCTATCCGTTTGGCAAACTGGCAGACCGGGTACGCCACAGCACGTTGCTGGCTTGGGGCCTGCTGCTGTTGATTGGCGCTGATGCCTTGCTGGCCTACAGCAACCAGGGCGGCTGGATCTGGGTCGGCATAGCATTGTGGGGCCTGCACATGGCGATGACACAAGGTTTGCTGGCCACCATGGTGGCTGACACTGCGCCGGAAAATCTTCGTGGTACTGCCTACGGCTTCTTCAACCTCATGAGCGGTTTGGCCATGCTGGTCGCCAGTGCCGTTGCCGGCCTGCTATGGGATCGACTGGGTGCCTCTTTCACTTTTTTGGCGGGCATCGGCTTCAGTGTTGCGGCGCTTGGTATGCTGGCGTTGAAGCCGGTCCAAAAAATTCGCCAATCAAATTTAATGCGGTAGCTGAAGGTACTTCAACTTCGACTGCGTGCAGGCTAATTTTGATCAATTAAAAGTTGAAGTTCCTGGTAGCGCGGCAAGCGCATGCCGCCAAGGGCAACAGCTTTTGCAATCGCCTGCGACGCTTCATTGCGCCTGCCCTGCTCCAGCAACACCTGCGCCAGGTTGTTCCAGGCTTCTGCAAAGTCAGGGTGCCGACTCACCGCAGTCTGGTAGGCGTCAATGGCAGCGGCCGATTGGCCCAAGGCATAGGCAGTGTTCCCAGCACCCAGCAGTGCCGCACGCTCGTCCGGCCACTGCCGCAAGGCCGCTGCATAGGCGCTCTGAGCGGCGCGCGGATTGACGCGTTCCAGCGCCGCCGTGGCCACCGCGTAAACCTCAGGTTCAGCGGTGGCCGGCAGGCGACCCGGCGCCAGAGCAAGCATGGACCAGTACTGCCCGCGGGCCCAGGTTCTCTCAAATGTGAAAATCGACATTTCCAGTCGTTCTGTGCGCCCGGAGCGCAGCAACAGGGTGTTGTGCTGGCGGTCAAATCCGATCACCACCGCGTAATGCCATACCGGGTAAAACGAGAATGCCAGGTTCTGAAATACCAGCACCGGGTGACCGGCAGCAACTTCCCGCAACAAGTCTTCCAGGCGGGGGCGCAAGGGGTAGGCCAGCAGGCCCTGGCGTCGACCGGCAGTCATCATTTCAACTTGTAGCGAACCTTTGCGCGCTGGCAAATACACCTGCTCGACCAGCGCTTCAGGCAGTACTTTGACTCCAGCTGCAGCGGCGACCATGGCCAGCGCCGCAGGACCACACTCAAAATCTTCCTGCGGAAAAAAGGGAACGCTGCCCAACTCAACGGTGCTCGCCAGATCACTCGGCCAGTGATCGCCGAGCGTCACCATTTGAGGTGTCGTACAGCCACCAAGCAGCTGTACGACCAAAACAAAAACCCCCGTCAAAACGGGGGCTCGAAGACAAGTCAGAAAACCGCTCATCGCACCGATCGTGTGAATGGAAATACCTTGGTGAAACCCAGAATGTCAGTGACCAGCAAAACGATGAAGATGGTGAACAGGATGCCCAAAACCTCGCCGCCAGCAGGCGCTTGGTCGATGCGGCCGGCCAGTTGCGCCACTTCCACATCCGACATGGCCTTGACGCGCTCAGTTGCCGCCAGCGCACTGACGCCCTGGCCCAGCATCGCCTGACTCACATCCTCACGGGCCAGAAAAGCGTTGACGCGGTCCCGGTTGGAGGTAGCCGCAGGCGACGTGATTTCATCGGTAGCAATGATGCTGGCCTGCGCCGTCATTGGAAAACCAGCAGTTGTTATGCAGACAATCAGGCAGGAAGAAATGAGTTGTTTAAAGCTTTTCATGGATTCTCTCGTTAAATGGTGACGTGACGAGTCTAGGTCAAAACTGATCGCGACCTCCGAATGTATCCGGACACCGAGTTTCATGTCAAAGTTATTTACACCCTGAAACTTAACTGGTGGCTCGTTTCAATTCAGCCGCTCGCTGGGCGGTGGCGGTCCATTCCACCCCATGGTCGACATTGGCCAGGTAGGTTTCCAGATCCTGCAACGCCAGTGCCGAGCGCCCTGTTTCGGCATAAGCCAGACCCCGCGCACGATACTCGTCCCAGACTTGCGGCAGCAACACGATCAGTCGGCTTTGTACCGCAATCAATCTCGGCCAGTCTTGTTGAGTGGTGTGAATTTCCTTCAGATTGCGCAGCATTCTCCCAATGATGTCGCGTGGCGGCGTCACCTGCAAAAATAGCGCAAGCGGCACCGCGTGTTCATCCATCAAGTCGCGGCCCTGCCGGTGCGGTGCCAGTCGCTCGGCCAGTTGTTCACGACTCAGCGACTGTCCATCCAACGGATCAATCACAACTTGACCCTTGGGTAAATTTACCTTCACCATGAAATGCCCCGGAAAGCCGACGCCGCGCGCCGACAGTCCCAAGCCTTGGGCCAACTCAAGCCAGAGAACCGCCAACGTAATGGGAATGGCCCGGCGGGTCCCCAAAACGACGTTCACATAGCTATTGTCCGGGTCGTAATAATGGTTGACGTTGCTGGAAAATTTCAAATCTCGAAAGAAAAACTGGTTGACCGCGCGCAGCTTTTGCAGTGGACCGGCGTCGGCCGGAATACGCCGCCGCAATCGGGCCAGCAACTGGTCAACCTCACTCAACACCTGCCCCACATCGAGTTCCGGATACTCGTCCTGCGCCAAGCTAATAGCAGTCTCCAACAGAGGGAAATCGGCGTCGCATTGCACCAAAGCAGAAAAATATTCCAGCGCGGTTGGCACATCCAGCGATAGATTCATAGCAACCCCTTTCGCGAAACAATTTGGCCGAACCAGTTCACTTCAACGTCGAATGAACTGCCTCAGTCGCAGGCCAGTGGCCCAGATAGCCGTAAAATAAATTGCGGTTGAGGCAAGCAGGATAGATGCTAGCAGCCAAATTCTCTTGGAGCTCTGGCTCCGAAGCTGGGTCCAGTCAAAAGCGCCATTGGCCCAAATCAAAAATACCAGCAACAAAGCGCTGGCGGCAATCACTTGCAGCGCAAACACACCCCAACCTGGTTCGGGCTTATAGCTACCGCGCTGAATCAGGCCTGCCAGCAGCCAGACCGCATTGATCAGGGCACCGATGCCAATCGACAAAGTCAGGGCAGCGTGCGCCAACAGGGGCACCAGCGCAATGTTGAGTAACTGCGTAATGACAAGCACCATGATGGCCACCCGCACCGGTGTTCGGGTGTCCTGATTGGCGTAATAACCAGGCGCCAGCACCTTGATGGCGACAATCCCGATCAGACCAACACCCCAACCCATCAAAGCGTAAGTGATTTTTTGCACATCAAAATCAGTCATCGCACCGTAGTGGTACAAAACGGCTACCAGCGGCCTGGCAAAAGCGATCAATGCGACCGCGCAAGGCAGCGCCAGCAACAGCACCAGTCGCAACCCCCAGTCCAGCATGGCTGAATATTTAGCCGTATCACCAGCGGCGCGGGCAAGTGCCAGTTGCGGCATTAAAACCACGCCCATGGCGACACCCAGCATGGCGGTAGGGAACTCCATCAGGCGGTCGGCGTAGGTGATCCAGCTTACGCTTCCGGGCGTCAGGTGCGAGGCAATCTGCGTGTTGATCAGCATTGAAATATGCGCCACGCTGACACCTAACAAGGCTGGCCCCATCAATTTAAGAATGCTTTTGGTACCGGGATCGGCCCAGGCTGCGCGAAGCGTGCTCCAGCGCAAGCCAAGGTGGGGATCCAGTCGCAATTTTCGCAAGGCCCACCATTGCACGCCCAGTTGCATCGCACCACCCAGCAGCACGCCGCCGGCCAGCGCGTAAATCGGCTCCAGTCCCAAGGACTTGAGCCATGGCGCACCCAGCCACGCCGCAGCAATCATGCACAGATTGAGCAGTACTGGTGTCGCAGCCGGCACCGCAAAACGCTTCCAGGTATTGAGCACGCCGGCAGCCAGCGCCACCAGCGACATGAAGGCGATGTAGGGGAACATCCAGCGTGTCATGACCACTGCCATATCAAAACCATGTGGACTCTGTTGCAAACCACTGGCCATGGCCCACACCAACGCCGGGGCCGCAGCAACGCCGACGAAGCTCAGACCCAACAAAGCCCACACCAGCACGGTGGCCACCCGGTCAATCAACACTTTGGTAGCGGCGTCGCCATGCTGGGCTTTGGAGGCTGCCAACACCGGCACAAAAGCCTGGCTGAAGGCGCCTTCGCCAAAAAAACGGCGAAACAGATTAGGGATGCGAAACGCCACATTGAAGGCATCAGTCAAGGCGTTGGCGCCAAAGGTAGACGCAATCAGCAGCTCGCGTGCCAGACCCGTGACACGCGACACCAGGGTCAGCAGCGAGACAACGGAGGCAGATTTGAATAGACTCACGACGCGAAGTGTAGCTGCGTCCTGGCGCGTGGCCGCCGACCTCCACGCTAGTGGCTGGCGCCTGTTAGAATTACCGGTTTTGCTGACAACATCCACAGACCCAAGGAACATTAAATATGGCTTCTACCAAACCCAAGAAAAAGAACCCGCGCCTGGCGTCGGGCCGTAAGCGCGTTCGTCAGGACGTCAAGATTAACGCTGCCAACACTTCACTGCGTTCCAAATACCGCACCGCGGTGAAGAACGTGGAAAAAGCCGTTGTTGCTGGCGACAAGGCCAAGGCAACCGAGTTGTTCGGCAAGATGCAGGCGGTGGTCGACATTGTGGCTGACAAAGGCATCTTTCACAAAAACAAGGCCGCTCGTGACAAGAGCCGCCTGTCGACCAAGGTGAAAGCCCTGGCCGCAATCGCTGCCTGATTTCAGGCAAATCGCACGAATCAACTTTTGGATGAGTTGATTCGCCGTTTGTAACGGGTGCGCTGTCAGTAAAGAGCAAAGGAGCCGTCGCAAGACGGCTTTTTTGTTGAGTCTAAAATCACGCTTCAACGGCCCGCCATTGAACGGGCCGATTCTTTTTGGTGTCCCCAGTTGATCAGGAAAGCCATGAACGCCCCTTTCATTGAAGCCGCCTCGCCGCACGTCATGAATACCTATGGCCGCTTGCCGATTGCCTTGTCGCACGGTCAGGGTTGCCGCGTCTGGGATATCAATGGCAAGTCGTACCTGGACGCGCTAGGCGGCATTGCAGTCAATACGCTGGGACACAACCACCCCAAGCTGGTACCCGCGCTACAGGACCAGATTGCCAAAATCATCCACAGTTGCAACTACTACCATGTGCCGAATCAGGAGGTGCTGGCAAAAAAACTGGTCGAACTGTCGGGTATGAGCAATGTCTTTTTTTGCTCCAGTGGTCTGGAAGCCAATGAGGCGGCACTGAAACTGGCGCGCAAATTTGGTCATGACAAAGGCATTGAGCACCCCGAGATCGTGGTTTGCGAAAAGGCTTTCCATGGCCGCTCCATCGCTACCTTGAGCGCCACTGGCAACCCGAAGATTCAGGCCGGTTTTGGGCCTTTGGTGGAAGGTTTTATCCGGGTGCCCCTCAATGATATGGCAAGCCTTGTAGCGGCGACTGCCTGCAACCCCAACGTGGTGGCCGTGTTTTTTGAGGCGATCCAGGGCGAAGGCGGCATCAACCCGACGCACATGGACTACCTTAGGGAAGTGCGCCAGCTATGCGACAAAAATGACTGGCTGCTGATGATTGACGAGGTCCAGTGTGGTATGGGACGCACCGGCAAATGGTTTGCTCACCAGTGGGCGGGGATCATTCCCGACGTCATGCCGCTGGCCAAGGGTTTGGGCTCGGGTGTGCCAGTTGGCGCGGTCGTGGCAAGTGCAAAGGCGGCTAACATTTTTCAGCCCGGCAACCACGGCACCACGTTTGGCGGCAACCCGCTTGCCATGCGGGCCGGTGTGGAAACCATCCGCATCATGGAAGAAGACGGCCTGCTGGCCAACGCGACAAAAGTTGGCGCGCATCTGGTTGCCGCACTGACGCGTGCATTGTCACAGGAACTTGCGACGCAAGCTGTCAAGGAGATTCGCGGACAGGGCTTGATGCTGGGCATCGAACTGGCGAAACCGTGCGCCGCACTGGTAGGGCAATGTGCCGACCATGGGTTGTTGATCAGCGTCACCGCCGACACCGTGATCCGTCTGGTGCCGCCGCTCATCATGAGCTCGGCGGAGGCTGACGAGGTGGTCGCCATTCTGTGCCCGCTGATCGAGCAACTAATTCTGGAGCAATGATGAGCAAACTGCCAAGCGCAGCCGGGTCGTCCCAAAGTGCGAACATCCTCACCGGTGGCAGCCCGCGGACGCCGCTTCGACATTACCTGCAATTCAGCGACTTCAGCGCCAGCGAATATGCCTATCTGTTTGAACGGGCGGCGCTGATCAAAAAAAAATTCAAAGCCTATGAGCGTCATCAACCATTGATCGATCGAACCCTGGCAATGATTTTCGAGAAGGCTTCAACCCGCACTCGGGTCAGCTTTGAAGCCGGCATGTACCAGATGGGCGGCAGCGTTGTTCACTTGACAACTGGCGACAGTCAATTGGGCCGTTCTGAACCGATTGAAGACAGCGCCAAAGTTATTAGCCGCATGGTCGATCTGGTCATGATCCGCACCTACGAGCACACCAAGATCGAGCGCTTTGCCCAGCATTCCCGGGTGCCGGTAATCAACGGGCTGACCAACGAATTCCACCCCTGCCAGATATTGGCGGACATCTTCACCTATATCGAGCAGCGGGGCTCAATTTCCGGCAAGACGGTGGCCTGGGTCGGTGACGGCAACAACATGGCCAACACCTGGCTGCAGGCCAGCGAAATACTGGGCTTCAAGGTGCATGTCAGCACGCCCGGTGGCTATGAAGTCGACCAATCCATTGCCGGCCTGCGCTCGGCTGAGAGCTACCAGGTCTTCAATGACCCGATGCAAGCCTGCGCCGGAGCGGATTTGGTGACAACCGATGTCTGGACCAGCATGGGTTATGAAGCCGAAAACGAGGCGCGCAAAGTGGCGTTCGCCGACTGGTGTGTGGACGCCGAGATGATGAGCGCCGCCAAACCCGACGCCCTCTTCATGCACTGCCTGCCGGCGCACCGCGGCGAAGAAGTGCAAGCCGACGTCATCGACGGACCGCAATCGGTAGTGTGGGACGAAGCCGAAAACCGGCTGCATGCGCAAAAAGCCTTGATGGAGTTTTTGCTGCTGGGGAAACTTTGAATATCTGGTGTTAACGCGCACGTCAACACCAAACCTGCGCCGCCACGCGCATCATATTGCCACCCATCACCAGCGCTGCCTCTGCGGCCGTCATGCCGGTGCGTTGCAACGCGGTACCCAGCACTTTCCAACATTCGATGGGTGGGTAGGCCGTGCACAGGATGCCGCGGTGGTAGCCGGCTTCCTTGGGCCACCAGTAAGTCGGATCAAAATCACCCGGCGGATTGTCGTTGAGCTCGCTCTGATGAAAGCTGATATCCAGACCAATGCCGACGTGTGCCACGCCGACCAGGTTGGCCACATAGGCGGCATGTTTTGCCACATCGTCGGCCGTAGGCACGCGACTGTCCAGGAACATCGAAACACCCGAGATACAGACCACGCCGCCCGTGGCAGCGCAGGCGTGGATCTGTTCGTCGGTCACGTTGCGCCCATGCTCCACCAGCGCCTGTGGGTTGGAGTGACTGAAGATGACAGGCTTGGTTGAGGCATCCATGATGTCCAGGCTGCAGCGGCGTCCGCTGTGGGAGCAGTCCAGCAACACGCCAGCCGCGTTGATGGCTGCTACCACTTGTTGGCCCAGTTTAGTGAGGCCTTGTTCGACATCGTGGCAGCCACCAGCCACACTGTTGTTGCGGTTGTAGGCCAGATGCATTTGGCGCACGCCCAAGTCGCGGTACAGCGCCACCATCTCGGGCTGCTCGAGCAGGGGCATGGCACCCTCCAGATCAAAACCGATTGCCAGCTTGCTTTCGGCGGCGGCGCGTTCAATGTCCTGCACACTGCAGGCCAACAGGTAACGCTGTGGCTGCGCCGCGATGGTGGCGCGAAAAGCCGCAATGACAGACATTATTTGCGAGACCGGGTTCATGTCCATGCCGACGTTGAGCGACACATAATTCACACCCGCAGCGTGCAGCCGATCGAGCGGCGCAAAGTCGGCTTTCGGATGCAGTGGCAAGCAGGCATGGGCATCCCAGTTAATCATCAATATTCTCCCGGTGCCGCAGCGCGGCGAAAACCTGTTTGACAGTCAGGACGGACCACGGTAAAGCCAGGGCAGGTCAAGCAATCGTTCACCCAGTAGTGTCATCGCGGTATCACGCCCCCAGCGCAGCAGCCCGGTAGCATGAAATATCTCGCCGTTGCGAATTGCGCCAGCCTGCACGCGTGCGTTACGTTGCCATCGACTGTTGGCATAGTTCTTCAGTGCGCTGGGCACGTCCGAGCCGCAGATACGCAGGGACTGAGCCAACGCATGCGCATCCTCAATGGCCATACCGGCCCCCTGCGCCAGGTAAGGCACCATCGGGTGCGCCGCGTCGCCCAGCAGCGCAACCCGACCCTGTGCCTGCTCATGGGGTCCCTGCATTGGCGCACGCACGCTTAAGCCCCACAAACGCCAATGATTGATAGCTTGAATCAGGTCCTGCAAAGAGGGGCAGGTTGCAGTCATTCGGTCCCTCAGCTCGGCAGCGTGGGCGCTGTGATCCCAGTGCTCGACCTCCCCAACAATGCGACCCCGCACAATGGCCACGACGTTGAGCCACGCGCCCCGACGTACCGGGTACTGGACGACGTGAAATTCTGGCCCAAGCCAGGCGGTCACCTGCTGGGAGCGCAAGCGTTCCGGCAGACTGCGTTGTTCAACCAGAGCACGATAGGCCAGATGACCAGTCGCGTGAGGCTTGCCGTCGTTGAGCAATTGTCGGCGCACCGAACTCCACAAACCGTCAGCGCCTACCAGTGCGTCGCCTTGTACGATGCGACCATCGGTCATATGCAGGGTGACGCCGCGATCCTGCTGCTCAAAGCTGGCGAGCTCGTGATCCAGCTGCAACTGCGCAGCACCTTGCTGGCGCACGGCCGACAGCAGCAAAGCATGCAGGTCAGCCCGGTGAATCGTCGCATACGGTGAGCCATAGCGCTGCACCGTGACAGCACCCAGGCGCAACACACCGAGTTCAGTACCGGAAATAGCGTCACGCACTTGCAGTCGATCCGGAAAAGCGGCGACTGCTTGCAGGGCTTCTTTCAAACCCCAGCCGTGCAGCACCTTCACAACGTTCGGTCCCAGCTGAATGCCAGCCCCGACCTCAGTGAACTCGGTTGAGCGTTCAAACAATTCAACTTCACAGCCGATACCAGAACAGGCCAGCGCCGCCGCCAAGCCCCCAATTCCGCCGCCGATGACTAAGGTTCTGCAGCTCATTTGTCGGCCTTTTTAAGTTGGTCCGCGCTCGGTGCCTGTTCCTCAGAGGGATCTTTCTGCAACGCCATGTCCCGCATTTGCTGATCGATATCCTGGACCGACTGAGTCGGCGCATCGACTGCCAACGCCAGCGGGACATCGAGTTGGTGCACTGTCCATGGCGACATAAAAACAATTGCCGTGACCGCACATTGCGCAACGACAAACGGCAGCAATGCCCTGACCAGCGCGGCGGTGCGGACCGAACCCAAGCCAGCGCGCGAACGCGCCATCAACACTGCATATCCCATGGGAGGAATCAAAAAACTCAGTTGCAGCACCAGCAATAGCAGGACCGCAGCCTGTTGCGCATCACCCAGCTTGGCTATCAAGGGCGGCGCGACGATCGGTACGACGACAAAGATCATTTCAAACGCGTCCAGCACCCAGGCGCACAAAGCTACTGTGACCAACACGAGAGCAGCCGTAAGGCGGGGCGACAGGCTTGAATTCAGAACCAGTTCAGCAATCCAGCGGTCTGTACCCAGCAATCTAAAAACCAGGCTAAACGTGCTGGCACCGACCAGCAACGCAAACAGCGCGCCGCTCAATTTGAGTGTATCCAGCAAGACTTCTTGCCATTGCGACCAACGCAGGGCGTGCGATGAAATTGCACCGACGCAGAGCAGGACACCACCTGTGGCGGCGGCCTCCACGGCATACATTTTGCCGGTGAACACCGCGCCCAACAGCACAACAATTGCCAGTACCACGACGAAAGAAATTGCAAATTGAGCCAAATTTTGGTCAGTGCAAATGCCATCGCCACTAAATTTGCGCCCTTGCCACCAGACCACCAGAGTCCAGAGCAGCAGCACACAAAGAGCCGGTAGCAACGCCGCCTGAAAGACATCCTGCGTATTGATGATGCGCTGGCTGCCCAGCACGTAGCCCGGCAAATTGCTGGCCTCGGTATGGGCGCGCAACATGGCGTCCCCCAACAAAATCAGCACCAATGAAGGTGGCACAACGACACCGATGGTGGCGGCGACGCTGACTAACGCAGTGGCACCCGCCGCATTCATTTTGCCCAAGCGCGGCGCTACCAGCCGAGCCAGCAGGGCTGAACTGGAAGCGACTGAACCATTCATGGGCGCGATCAACGCGCCGACGCTTAAGGCGGCCAGGCTGCTGCCGGCACCGGTGCCATGGAAAACCCGTTTTAACGATGAAAACAGCAAGTCGGCCATTGTCAAACGCTGCAACAAGATGCCGATGAAGACATAAAGCGGAAGCGCCTGTAACAGGTCATGTTCCAGTAAACCGACTATGCGCACCGGCAGAGCAGCCAAGATGCCAAAGTCCAGGTTTCCGACGGCCATTGCGGTGACGGCGAATGCGCTGGCAACGCCGATCAACAAAGCCCAAACCGGCAAGCCCGTCAAGACAATCACCAGCGCCAGTAGCAACAGCATCCACACCCCGGCCGATGCGCCGAAGTGCATCATGACTTGTGACGCCAGGCATTGAAGCTCGACGCAATCGCTTCAATCAGGACCAGCACCAGCAACAAACCGAGTGCGAGCTTGATGACGAAATAGCCGGGCGTTGTCGTTTCACCAAATTTTTCGAAGCCCACCACCGAAGAGACAATGGTTGGCATCGCCGCCCACAACATAAAGAGTGCCCATGGCCCAACGCAGACCAGCAGTAAACCGGCGCGCCAGACACTCAAGTGTTGTGGCTGACTGGTTGTCGGCTTGAAAACAGCCAGATGGGAATTAGCGCGTGATGCAGCGGTAATTGCAACCGAGACATACAGGGCAAAAAGGATTTGCGCCAGATCGTTGGCCTGTCGCGACCAGGCCTGCACCCATTCACGCAACGGCCATTGGGCAAACAACAAAGTGGCCAGCGGCAGCACCAGGACACTGCTGACCAGTAACAGTGAATCCACTGCCCGATAGACGTTGCGTTCAGCGCCTGTTTCAGGACTCATGGTTTTAGTCGGGTGATTATTAGCAGTGCTTGCGTATCTGGTCGCTGATTGTGCCTGTGTTTCAATTTGAGCGCGAAGCGTCATTGTCACGCGAAAAACCGGCAAAATGAGTTCACCTGCCTTGCTGTTTTTTTGAATGACCCAATATCCCGTCCATGATTCCTTTTTCAGTTCTTGACCTTTCACCCATCGTGCAAGGCGGAGACGCTGCACAATCTTTTCGCAATACGCTTGACTTGGCGCGACACGCTGAAGGTTGGGGCTATCAACGTTACTGGCTGGCGGAGCATCACGGCATGCCCGGCATTGCCAGCGCGGCAACATCGGTGCTGATTGGGCACGTCGCGGGGGGTACCAGCCGCATCCGGGTCGGCGCAGGTGGCATCATGC
>JANXLW010000406.1 GCA_025354965.1 Betaproteobacteria bacterium | reverse complement strand
CCACATAGCGTCGGGCAACCTGACCAGAGGGTTCCACTGCAAGGCGGCAACGATGAGTCCGGCCCACAACAAAGGCAGAGTGATGTCGTCCGGCAACAGCGTGGCGTCCCAGTCAATCAGGGCCAGAACCAGCAGCGCAGCGGAAAATCCGCACCACGTCGCAGCCGTAGCCGACCCGCCCCAGCGCCAGACACAAAAGAAAAAAAGAAGCCCCGTGACAATTTCGACAACCAGATAACGCAAGCCATATGGTATCGCGCAAACCGAGCATTTACCTCTTAAGAAAAGGTAGCCAAGCACCGGGATATTTTCATACCAGGCAATGGCGTGCCCACAACTTGAGCAGCGTGAACGGGGAAGGATCAGGTTGAACGTCTCGCCTGCCCCAGGTAGCCCCGAAACATCTGCAGGCTGACCCGAAAATTCCGCGCATTCACGGGCCCACTGGCGCTCCATCATTTTCGGTACACGGTAAATCACCACATTGAGGAAACTGCCCACAAGCAGGCCAAAAAGACCAGCACAGCCAGCGAGCAATTCCATCGGCACCTCATCCAGCATCAAACGACTTGACCCAATTTGAAAATTGGCAAGTACATGGAAACCACAATACCGCCGATCAAGCCACCCAGAAACACGATGATGATGGGCTCCATCAGGCTGGAAAGCCCGGCGACCATTTCATCGACTTCAGCCTCATAAAAGTCGGCGGCTTTGCCCAGCATGTGATCCACCGAGCCCGACTCTTCACCAATAGCGCACATCTGTAGCACCATGGTCGGAAACAAATAGGCGTTGCTCATGGCAGCCGTTAGGCTGGTTCCGGTTGAGACTTCCTGCTGGATTTTCTCGGTGGCGTCGGCATACAAGGAGTTGCCGGAGGCACCGCCTACTGAGTCCAGCGCTTCCACCAAGGGTACCCCGGCTGCGAACATTGTCGACAGAGTACGTGTCCAGCGGGCAATGCATGATTTCTCAATCAAGGCGCCAAATACGGGCACCTTGAGCAGAAGCCGGTCCATGAAGCGCTGCATCTTCTCGTTACGCTGCCAGGCCTGAAAGAAGAAATACAAGCCACCACCGATGCCGCCAAAAATCAGCCACC
>JANXLW010000405.1 GCA_025354965.1 Betaproteobacteria bacterium | reverse complement strand
CCATCGTCCAGGGTCTTGACGATGAGTTCCTTCATGTCGTATGGCTTATTGGCGTTGTCGGGCACCAGCGTGTCCAGACTCATGTCCATGCGATCGGCCGGGTCACCACCGCGTCGCACTGGCGCTTTTGCGCGGTTGTTGAGCGGCAGGTAGTTGTAAAGTCGGCGCAGCATCAAGAGCGCCTCCACATCGTTCTCAAAGGCCAAATCAGCAACGCCGCTCTTGGTGGTATGACTGATGGCACCGCCCAGTTCTTCGGCCGTCACATCTTCGTGCGTCACGGTTTTCACCACTTCGGGACCGGTGACGAACATGTAGGAACTGTCCTTGACCATAAAAATGAAATCGGTCATGGCCGGGCTGTACACCGCGCCACCGGCGCAGGGGCCCATGATCATGCTGATCTGCGGCACCACGCCGCTGGCCATGACGTTGCGCTGGAACACATCGGCATAGCCACCCAAACTGGCGACACCTTCCTGAATGCGCGCACCGCCCGAATCGTTCAAGCCAATCACCGGCGCGCCGACCTTCATGGCCTGATCCATCACCTTGCATATTTTCTCTGCATGCGCTTCGGACAAGGCACCGCCAAAAACCGTGAAATCCTGGCTGAACACAAATACGAGGCGGCCATTGATCATGCCGTAGCCGGTAACCACACCGTCACCGGGAATCTTGTTTTCCTCCATCCCGAAATCAACGCAGCGGTGTTCGACAAACATGTCCCACTCTTCGAACGTGCCCTCGTCGAGCAGCAGTTCGAGGCGTTCGCGGGCGCTCAGTTTGCCCTTCTTGTGTTGCGCATCAATGCGCTTGGCACCACCGCCCAGGCGCGCGAGTTGGCGCTTGGCTTCAAGTTGTTCAAGGATGTCGTGCATGGTAGTCTCTGGTTGCGAAGTTTTGTCGTTTCAGTCAGTAATAGCTACTATTTTGATAGCTTTTTACGCTTGTCCACTATGGGCTAGAAGCAGATTTCGTGCTGCTGTCGAGGCCGCCATCCGGCCCGCCAGCACATCCCGGGTGAGTTGCGGCAGCAACACCTGCACCGCACCGTGCTGCGCAAATGCATGCTTCAGCCCGGCATCAATGCGCTCCCACATCCAGGCCAGGGACTGCTGCTGTCGGCGGGCCAGCAGTTGGCCACTGGCCGTTTGCAAGGTTTGAAATTCGGTCACAGCCTGCCAGAAGGTGTCTACACCAACGCCGTTCAGGGCGCTGAGTTGCAGCGTCCTGGGGTGCCATATTTTTTCATCACGACTGGCAAACAGGCCCAGCAACTGCATCGCCGAGGTGACTTGCAGTTGCGCACGGTGCGCTGCGTTGGCATCGATGTCGGCCTTGTTGATCAGCACCAAGTCAGCCAGTTCCATGACGCCCTTTTTGATGGCTTGCAGATCGTCGCCCGCATTGGGCAACTGCATCAGTACAAACATATCCGTCATATTGGCCACGGCGGTCTCTGATTGACCAACGCCCACCGTCTCGACAATCACGATGTCATAACCGGCCGCCTCGCACACCAGCATGGCCTCGCGCGTTTTTTCAGCTACCCCGCCCAGCGTGCCGCTGCTGGGGCTGGGCCGAATGTAGGCACTGTCATGCACCGACAGTTTTTCCATGCGCGTCTTGTCACCCAGAATTGAGCCGCCTGAGACCGTGCTCGATGGATCAATGGTCAGGACCGCAACCCGGTGACCCTGCGCAATCAGATAAAGACCCAACGCTTCAATGAAGGTCGATTTGCCGACGCCTGGCACGCCGCTGATACCCAGACGGAAAGACTTGCCGGTGTGCAGCAGTAACTTTGCAAGCAGTTCGTCGGCCAGCGCCCGATGATCAGCGCGGGTCGACTCGAGCAGCGTGATGGCCTTGGCAATGGCGCGGCGCTGGGCC
>JANXLW010000365.1 GCA_025354965.1 Betaproteobacteria bacterium | reverse complement strand
CCTGGTTAATGACGGTAAAAAACGACGGCGACGCAAGCCTGCGAAGTGTAGATTAGTTGAGCGGGACGCTGCCTGGCAACAAGGTCCATAAGGGTACAACTTCAACGCCCGGCATCAGCGCATAGCGGTGCAGGCCAGGATAGACCACATACAGGGCGTCGAGGTTCAGGTTGTCAATGGCAATGCGTATGCTCGGCGTGATGCGGGGCGCATCAGCGCGTTTGAATTCCACACCGATGCGCTGATTGCCCTTGAACAACAGCAAGTCGAGCTCTGCGCCCTGATGCGTTGCCCAAAAATAGGCCTGGTCAGGTTGCGCGATGCGCAGCACCTGCTCCAACGCAAAACCCTCCCAACTGGCACCACACTGTGGGTGCGTCAACAAGGCCGGTAACGTTTGCACGCTCATCAAGGCGTGCAAGAAACCCGAGTCGCGAAAATAAATCTTGGGCGCTTTAACTTGCCGCTTGCCCAGGTTCTGATGCCACGGTTGCAATTGGCGGACCATCAGGGTTTGCGTCAGGGTGTCGAGATAGCGGCGAATGGTGGGCTCGGCCACTCCCATGGACTGCGCCGGTGGTGCCGCCGACCAGATTTGACCGTGGTAGTGCGCCAGCATGGTCCAGAAGCGCAACATGGCGGGCGCGGCGATATTGATGCCGAACTGCGGCAAATCGAAGCGCACATGGTTGGCAATGGCCTGCTGGCGCCACACCATGCTGTCGTCATCCGACGCAGCCAGATAAGAACGTGGAAAACCGCCGCGCAGCCACAGTCGCAACGCAGCCTCGTCGCTGTAAGTACCAGGCTCGGCGTTGATCTCCAGAAGGTCAAAACCAGCCACTTCGACCGTCTCAACCCGGCCCAGCAATGACTCACCGGCCTGCCGCAACAAAGCCGGTGATGCACTGCCAAGCAGCAAAAACTGCCCCGGCGCATTGCTGCGATCCATCAAAACCCGAAGCAGTGGAAATAAATTCGGCTTGAGCTGCACCTCGTCAATGACGATCAGCCCGTTTAAATTCTCCAGGGTGTGCGCTGCCTGTTCGAGCCGTTGCGCGTGAGGCGGGTATTCCAGGTCAAAGTAGTTGGGCGACTGGCGACTCAGGAACTTTTCGGCCAGTGTGCTCTTGCCGGACTGACGCGGGCCGCTGAGCACCACACCACGCGAGCGAGTCAGCGCTTTTTTGATGGACGTTTCAAGTTGCGGGCGGTTGAGCATGCCGTCATGCTACCAGTTAAACCATGAAAATCAAATATATGTTATTCGAATTTCATGGTTATATGCCACATTCTTGCCGGTGCAGGCAAGCCAGCAGCCGCCCATTCGAAATAGCTGACTTTTGAAGACAGCAGGTTCATTGTGTTGGCGGGACCGCCTCAGTATAGTGTTGGCGCGCTTCACTCAACTCGCTGGGGTGGGATTTCACGCCAGCAACATCGCTCTTGAATGCGCTCTGTGGGCGTTCGGACGGCGGCGGCGCGGCAGATGCAGGGGTCGACAGCCGTCGACATTCAGGTTCAAGGCTTTGCGCTGACACGCTTATGTTGCAAGAACCACTGGTATAGCGCGGGATTGGCGTAGGTCCGGGTCCAGGAATCGTGGTCCACGCCCGGATACACGGTGAATTTCACATCGCCGCCGCAGGCCTTGACGGCGTCAACCATGTCCTGATCGTCCTTGAGAGGAACGACCGAGTCGCTGCCCCCGTGGAAGGCCCAGATGGGCACATTCTTCAGGCGGCATGCATTGTCGGTCTCGCCCGCGCCGCAGATCGGGGCTATCGCAGCAAAGCGTTCCGGATGATCGGCAGCGATGTTCCACGTGCCATAGCCGCCCAGGCTCAAGCCAGTCAAGTAAATGCGATCGGCATCGACCGGCAGGCGCGCCATCAGTTCATCCAGCAATGCATTCACCGTATCGCTGTCCCAACTGGTGTCTGCAGGCGCCTGCGGTGACACCACGATGAAGGGAAAGTCAGCATTGGATTGAACCATTTTTGGCGGGCCGTGCTGCTTGACCTGTTCCAGGTCGTCCCCGCGTTCGCCCGATCCATGCAGGAAGATAATTAGCGGCCATTTCTTGGTGACCGCTGCGTCGTACGCCTGGGGCAAATACAGCAGGAAGCGGCTGCGGACGGTTTTACTGATCTGCTTTTCAAACGCTTGCGGATGCTGACCTTCAGCCAGAGTCCAAGGTCTATTCATGGCACAGCCTCCGAGAAGTAGTGTGACCAAGGCCACAACGAACAGGGAACGCTTCGTCATCATCACTCCTGCAGAATTGCGCCAATCCGGTGCATCGGCTCCACCACCACCAGGGTACAAACGGGGCGCGACATTTCGGTACGTACAACAGGCGGCTGATCGACGGCATTCATTGCCATCATCGTATCAAACTGGGTCGCCCTGCCGTAACATCATTGCTTACGCTGCGATTCAACCGAACACGTCATTAGGTTGCGCGACTAAACAAGAGCCTTGTCACCGCGAGTTCGCTAGACCAGTAGCCGGAAATCTTGGGTAAGTCGTCATCGACGTCTAGACCGCGGGAGTGGTAGAAAATGTGAACGCTGGGCAGTGGGAGTACGCTCTGCTCGGAGAAATTTGCGGCCTGTGAAAAGGCCAACCGAACGAACGGAGCCAAGCGCAGAAATCCTATAACGGGGGCACCGCAGGCATCACAGGTTGAGCGCTGAAGCGCTGGCGGCGCCCGATATTTTCGGAATGTGAACGGTTGCTCTGCGGGCAGTGTGATGGTGTTGTCCCAAAGCATAACCACGTCAACGTAAGGCTTTTTTGCAAAGGTTCTGGCGGATAGTGCAGTGGTACTTAAAGCGACCAATCGGCACTCCATTGACTTTGAATTTTGACTGGCCACAGCCGCAGGAAGCGGATTGAGTGAGCGTTGGTACGTCATAGCCTAGTCTCCATAAAATTGTGAACATGGCTTGCGACATCGCCAGGCCGAATCGGACCAAATTCGGAAGACTGCCGCTGACGTCGATTGGTACTTCGTCCTGCACGCGCGCCAATCCTGCCAGGTGCAACAGCGCCGCCGCCAGCATCGATCGGCCTATGGGCTCACGTCGCATTGCTGTCAACGAGCATTGGGTTGCCTAAGCCATCACTGTGGACGCTGCCACGTCGGGCAACGTCAACTTATAAGCATGCTGCTCTCACGTACCAGCGCGCTCCAGCATCGCATGCAGCAGCACATTGGCGCCCGCCGTGATGTGCTCCGGGGAGGCGTACTCGATCTCGTTGTGGCTGATGCCGTCCTTGCAGGGGATGAAGATCATGCCGCTGGGGGCCAGGCGCGCCATGTAGACGGCGTCGTGACCGGCGCCGGAGACGGCCGGCATGTTGGAGTAGCCCAGCTTTTGTGCGGCGCGCGCGACGGCTCCCTTGCAGTCATCGTGGAAGGCCTGCGCCGGGTAGCTCGACACCATTTCGACCTTGACATCCAGACCGCTCTCCTTGGCCGCCCTTGCGGCGAAAGCCTTGACCTCATCAGCCATCTGGTCCACCAGCGTATCGGTGCTGTTGCGCAGGTCGATACTGAACTTGACGCGACCCGGAATCACGTTGCGGCTGTTCGGATGCACCTGCACCATGCCGACCGTGCCACGCCCATGCGGCTGATGCCGCAGCGCGCAGGCCACCACCTCCTGCATGATGCGCGCCGACACCTGCATCGCGTCCTTGCGCAAGGCCATCGGTGTCGGGCCGGCGTGCGCCTCCATGCCGGTCACGGTGCAGTCGAACCAGCGGATGCCCAGCACGCCCTGCACCACGCCAATGGTCACATCGGCATCCTCCAACACTGGGCCTTGCTCGATGTGGGCCTCGAAGTAGGTTCCGATCGGATGATCGCCCGGCTCTTGCGGACCGACGTAACCGATGCGCGTGAGTTCGTCCTTCACCGACTTGCCTTCGGTGTCGGTGGCAGCGTAGGCGTGCTCCAGCGTGAAGACCTTGGCAAACACACCGGAGCCCATCATCACCGGCACAAAGCGCGAACCTTCTTCGTTGGTCCAGAAAGCCACCTCGATCGGCGCTTCGGTTTCAATGCCGTGGTCGTTGAGCGTGCGCACCACTTCGAGTGCGGAGAGCACGCCGTAGTTGCCGTCGAACTTGCCGCCGGTGGGCTGGGTGTCGATGTGGCTGCCGGCCACAATTGGCGGCAGTGCATTGTTGCGCCCGGCGCGGCGCATGAAGCCGTTGCCGATCTTGTCGATGGTCACGGTGAGCCCGGCCTCGCGACCCCAACGCGTCACCAGGTCGCGTCCCTGGCCGTCGAGTGTGGTCAGGGTCAAACGGCAGACGCCACCCTTGGGCGTGGCACCAATCTTGGCCAACTCCATCAAGGAGTCCCAAAGTCGCTGGCCGTTGATGCGAAGGGTGCTGATGTCGATTGCGGTCGCAGTGCTCATGATGTCTTCCTGAAAAAGTGACGGGAGTCAGTCTCAAAGTTCGCCAGAGAGGGTTATACCGGGGGCCCTCATACTGTCAAATGCCCAGAAATCGGTCCCCCGGTATAACCCTCTCTGGCAAGTCTGTTGTGCGCGAGCAAGCATTGTCGTTGTCGCATTTACCGCACCACAGGCGTTGACGCCAAGGTCTCCGTACGCAATTTCGCTGCAACAAAGTTGGAGCCAAACGCCGGCCGCTTGATGTAGCGCCCGACGCCGCGCTCAGCGCGCAAATCGCCTTGCACATAAACCAGTTTTCCCTGACTGACGGTGTGACTCGGCAGCCCGCGCACGCTGCGTCCTTCAAAGACGTTGAAGTCACCCTTGCTGTGCTGCGTCTTGGCCGACAGGGTTTTTGTACCCTGCGGGTCCCACACCACCAGGTCGGCGTCGGCACCGACCGACACGCTGCCTTTTTGCGGGTAGATGTTGAACAGCTTGGCCGCATTGCTTGACGTGATGGCGACAAACTCGCTGGGTGTCAGGCGACCCGTGTTAACGCCGGCATCCCACAATACCGCCAGGCGCTCTTCAACGCCGCCACAGCCGTTGGGGATTTTGGAAAAATCGTCTTTGCCGGCGGCTTTTTGTGCGGCGCAGAAAGTGCAGTGATCGGTGGCGGTAGTGTGCAGGTTACCGGATTGCAGGCCGCGCCACAAAAACTCCTGATGCCCTTTGGGGCGAAATGGCGGACTCATCACGTGTGCGGCGGCAGTGGCAAAGTCGGGGTGGCGGTAAACACTGTCGTCCACCAGCAGGTGGCCGGCCAGCACTTCGCCATAAACACGCTGTCCACGAGCGCGGGCTCGGGCTATTGCCTCGGCTGCTTCGATGCACGATACATGCACCACGTAAATCGGAACACCCAGCACATCGGCAATGGCAATGGCGCGGTTCACGGCCTCGCCTTCAACAATGGGGGGGCGCGACAGCGGGTGGCCTTCTGGCCCGGTGATGCCCATTGCAGCCACTTCTTTTTGCAGCAGGAACACCAGCTCACCATTCTCCGCGTGCACGGTCGGCATGGCACCCAATTCGAGCGCACGCTTGAAGCTGTTGACCAGCGTTTCGTCGTCGCACATGATGGCGTTTTTGTAGGCCATGAAGTGCTTGAAGCTGTTGATGCCCTCTTGCTGCACCAATGTGCCCATGTCGCGCCTGACGGTCTCATCCCACCAGGTGATGGCCATGTGAAAGCTGTAGTCCGAGGCGGCTTTCTCGGCCCAGCCGCGCCAGGTCTGGTAGGCCTCCATCAGGTTTTGCTGCGGGTTCGGGATGACGAAGTCGATGATGCTGGTGGTGCCGCCAGCCATCGCGGCGGCGGTGCCGGTGAAGAAGTCGTCCATGGTGGTGGTACCCATGAACGGCAACTGCATATGGGTGTGCGGGTCAATGCCGCCCGGCATCACATACTGGCCGCCAGCATCCACCACGGTGGCACCAGGCGATGCCGCCAGGCCCTCGCCAACACCCACGATGCGCCCGTCCTGACACAGTACATCGGCTTTGAAGGCACGATCCGCGTTGACGACGGTTCCGCCTCGAATCAATATCTGCATGGGTACTCCTTCAATAGCTTGAAAAAGCCTCCGGCAATGCCGGCCGGAGGCAGGGTTACCAAGTCTCAGTTCTGGGTTAGCGGTGAGCCCACCACGGCTTCACGTTTTCCGTTCATCATCACACCGTACACAATGGCAGAAATCGCAATACCGACAAACCAGGCATAGGTATAGGTGATTTTGAAAAATGCGGCGGTATCAGGAAAGGCAGCCGGGAATGCCGCATTCAAAAAGCCGGGAATATTAGGCAACACGCCCAGCACAAATGCGATGACAGCGGCGCTGTTCCAGCCATTTGTATAGGAATATTTACCGTCCGACTTGTACAGCTGCGCTACATCCAATTGGGTGTTGCGGATGAAGTAATAGTCCACGATCAAAATTCCTGCAATCGGGCCCAACAAAGCCGAGTAGCCGATCAGCCAGGTAAAAATATAGCCTTGAGTCGATTCCAGAATCTTCCATGGCATCATCAAAATGGCAATGGAAGCGGTGATGTAGCCACCCGTTTTGTAAGAAATATTTTTGGGATTCAAAGCCGAGAAGTCATAGGCAGGACCCACCAGGTTTGCAGCCAGGTTCACGCTCACTGTGTCGATGAGCAAAATCACCAACGCAATCAGTACCGCCGCACCCGTCATGCGGCTGGACAAATCTACCGGGTCCCAAATGGCTTTGCCGTAAATGACCACGGTGGCAGAAGTTACGATGACAGCCAGCATGGCCAGCAAGCCCATGGGCAACGGCAAGCCGATGGATTGTCCCAACACCTGGTCGCGTTGGCTCTTGGCGAAGCGCGTGAAATCGGGAATGTTCAGCGCCAACGTCGCCCAGAAACCCACCATGGCAGTGAGTGACGGCCAGAAGGCGGACCAGAATAGACCCGCCTTTTTGCCACCTTCGACGAATTGGGAAGGTTGGTCCAGTATCGGCCCAAAACCACCGGCCTTGTTATAGACCCAGCCGAGCAGCACAAAACAGATCACAATTTTCAGGGGGGCGGTATAGGTTTCCAGTTTGCGAATGGAATCCATGCCGTGAATGATGTACCAAAACTGGACTGCCCAAAACACCAGAAAGCAGATCAGTTGCGCCAGGTTGATGCCCAGACCACCGATTTTTGCACCCTCCAGACTTTGTCCCAGCAAGACACCCAGCAAGGTGTAAATCATCATCCCGCCAAACCAGGTCTGGATGCCATACCAGCCGCAGGCGACAATCGCGCGCATCAAAGCGGGCAGACGGGCACCACTCGTTCCAAACGAAGAGCGTGCCAGCACTGCATAAGGAATACCATATTTGGTACCGGCATGCCCGATCAGCAACATGGGCACCAGCACGATGGCATTCGCCAGGAACACGGTGAAGACGGCTTGCCAAGCCGACATTCCGCCTTCGATCAAACTGGCAGACAGCGTATAGGCCGGGATGCACATCACCATCCCCACCCACAAGGCAGCAAAGTGATACCAGCGCCAAGTGCGCTGGGCGTCGGTGGTTGGTCTCAGGTCATCATTGATCAGGGGGTTGTCATTTGCTAAAGAACTCATTCCTATCTCCGGTTAGTTGTTGTAAAAAACTTCCTCGATCGAACGCAAATCCCCGCGTCAAATCATGCCATCGTATGAACACTTTTCCCGCCAAATTGGCCCTCGGATGTTACGCCATTGCTGCGGTGTCCGAACGCATTGGGTTGTTGGGGTGAGTGGTCCAGTCGGCATGCGTGGCACTCACGGTTTTGCCGGTGCGCTGGTCCAGCTCGCCGGGCGTCAGATCGCGCAGCGTGATGCACTGCGGCACCGGGCACACGGTGACGCACAGGTTGCAGCCCACACACTCTGCCTCGATCACTTCAAAATGGCGTTTGCCGTCCATCATGGTGCTGATGGCTTGATGCGAAGTGTCCTCGCAGGCAATGTGGCAGCGCCCACACTGGATGCAGGTGTCCTGATTGATGACCGCTTTGCTGATGTGATTCAGGTTCAGGTAGCGCCAGTCCGACACCGTGGGCAGGGCCTTGCCAACAATTTCGCTGACACTTTTGAAACCCATGTCATCCATGTAGTTGGACAGGCCGTCGCTCATTTCCTGCACGATCTTGAAGCCGTAAACCATCGCCGCCGTGCATACCTGTACCGTGCCGGAGCCCAGCGCGATGAAGTCCAGCGCGTCGCGCCAGTTGCCAATACCGCCAATGCCCGAAATCGGCAGGCCGGCAGTTTGTGGGTCGCGTGCAATCTCGGCCACCATGTTCAGGGCAATCGGCTTGACGGCCGGGCCGCAATAGCCGCCGTGCGAGCCGCGCCCGCCGGTCGACGGCGACATGGTCAGCGTGGCCGGATCGACACCCATGATGGAGTTGATGGTGTTGATCAGCGACACCGCGTCGGCACCACCGCGTTTGGCGGCACGCGCCGGCTGACGGATGTCCGTGATGTTGGGCGTCAGCTTGACGATAACCGGCAGTTTGGAATACTGCTTGCACCAGGCCGTCACCATTTCGATGTACTCGGGCACCTGACCGACCGCCGCGCCCATGCCGCGTTCGCTCATGCCGTGCGGGCAACCAAAGTTGAGCTCGATACCGTCCGCCCCAGTGTCTGCGACGCGCGGCAAAATGGCTTTCCAGGAGGCCTCTTCGCAGGGCACCATCAGGGACACCACCATGGCACGATCCGGCCAGTCGCGCTTGACCTGCGTGATCTCGGTCAGATTCAATTCCAGATCACGGTCGGTGATGAGCTCGATGTTATTGAAGCCCAGCAGACGCCGGTCTGGTGTCAGCAGCGCGCCGTAACGCGGGCCATTGACATTGACCACCGGCGGCCCGGCTTCGCCCAGCGTTTTCCAGACGACGCCGCCCCAGCCGGCTTCAAAGGCGCGATTCACGTTGTAGGCTTTGTCGGTCGGTGGTGCGGAAGCCAGCCAGAACGGGTTGGGGCTTTGGATGCCGGCAAAATTGGTGTGCAGATTAGCCATGGGGTTTTCTCAAATCGCAGGAGTTGGGTTGGTGATGTGCGCGTGGATTGCCGCGGCCGATTGTTTGCCGTGCGCCACCGCTTCGACCGTCAGATCCAGCCCGCCGACGCGGCAGTCGCCACCGGCCCAGACACCGCTAAGACTGGTCAGTCCATCGCTTTGGGTGGCAATACGTCCACCTTCGAGCGTCACCCCGGCTTGCGCCAGCACCGAGCTGAGCAGTTGTTGACCAATGGCCTTGAACACCATGTCGACTTCCATCACCTCAACCTCGCCGGTGGCCGTGAGCTTGCCACCCACGACCGCCTGGCGCGCAAAACGTACGGCACTGACGTGGCCGTTGACACCCAGCACTTCGACCGGTGCCAGCCAGTGGTGAATCGTGACGCCATTGGTTTGCGCCCAATCCTGCTCCGCCTGCGACGCCGACATGGCCGCGGCACCACGCCGGTACACCAGGTCAACGACTTGCGCGCCCAGCAGTCGGGACTGCACTGCGGCGTCGATGGCCGTCATGCCGCCACCAATGACCACCACACGCCGTCCGATCGACAAGGACGCGAGGTCGCCGGTCTGACGCAGGGTGGCAATAAAGTCGACCGCATCCTGCACGCCAGCCAAATTCTCTCCGGGCACATCCAGTTTATGCGTACCTGTCAGTCCCAGACCGAGGAACACAGCGTCGTACTCCTGACGCAGCGCATTGAGCTGTGCCACGCTCTCCAACTTCCAGCCATTGCGAACTTCAATACCGCCCACGGACAACAACCAGGCGAGTTCACGCTGGGCAAAGCCGTCGGGTGTCTTGTAAGCGGCCAGCCCGTATTCATTGAGTCCGCCTGCTTTGGGTCGGGCATCGAACATGACCACTTCATGCCCAAAACGTGCCAGCGTATGGGCACACGCCAAGCCCGCCGGACCCGCACCGACGACGGCCACGCGTTTGCCGGTAGTCGCTGCACGGCTGAAGAGCGTGGTGACCTGGTCTTGCAAAACCGCATCAACCGCATGACGCTGCAAACGGCCAATCGCCACCGGTTTGCCCTCCTGTGTATTGCGCACGCAGACCTGCTCGCACAGCACTTCGGTCGGGCAGACCCTGGCGCACATGCCGCCCAACGGATTGGCCTCGAGAATGGCACGGGCCGAGCCACGCAAATTGCCGTCCGCAATGCGCTTGATGAAAGAAGGCACATCGATGTGCGTCGGGCAGGCCGTGGCGCAGGGCGCGTCAAAGCAGTAGAGGCAACGCTCGGCTTCGAGTGCCGCCTGGGCCGGGGTCAGGCGCGGGCTGACATCGGAAAAGCGCTTGGCGTATTGCTCGGCACTCAGTCGACCGGGTCGAATATCAGGCGACGACGATGTTGAAACTGACACGCTGGCAACTCCTTGAGTAGTGGGCAGATTTCCGTTTGGAATAAATTTCAAAAACTGACCATTCGGTCAAGTTAACCCGCAAATACTAGCAACACTTGTGCCGCTGTGTAACTAGGGGTTTGCCCGAACAGGTGTTTGTACACGCCCAATGTCAGTCGGTCTACATTTGTCAGCAGCGGTGGCCCAATGCTGTTGGCCCAAAAAATGCTGGCTGAAGCAAAGAATGAGCGCATTTGTTGCGATGGCGATGTGGCGTCCGCTAACATGCGGTCTGAGCTGCCGAAGCAGCGCCGGATTTTTTGTCTCACTTAACCGGAGATCGCCTATGAGCGCCGCTATGACACCCAAGCGGGTCGATTTTGAAGCACTGGATGAATGCCACCAGCAAATACAGGTGCATTTGGCGCTGCTGTCCGAGTTGGCGCAGCGCATTGAGACGGTCGGTGTGGACGCGGCAACGCAGCAACAGGCTGGCGTGATCGAAGCTTACTTTTCCGGCACCTCACGCGAGCATCATGCCGAGGAAGAGAGGAGCATCTTTCCAACCCTGCTTGCCAGTGGCGACGCCGAACTGGTGGCGGCGGTACGTACGCTGCAGCAGGACCACGGTTGGATCGAAGAAAACTGGATCGAGCTGGCACCGCAGTTGCGGGCCATTGCCTCCGGCAATAACTGGTTTGACGCGGCAGAGCTACAGCATTGTGTAATTGTTTTTCTGGCACTATGCCAGAGCCACATCATGATGGAAGAAACCTTGATCTACCCCGAGGCCCGCGCGCGGCTGGCAAAGACCGATACCACCAAGTTCTCTGATCCCCGCATGTGAAGCGTTGCGACTCGCTGCCACAGTGCAAAATGGCGGCATGAAACCACCCAAGAGACTGCAGCTATTGATGGAGGAAGGCCTGATCGACACGGTCGTGCGCCAGCTCATGAGCGGCAAGGAGGCCATGGTCTACGTGGTGCGCTGCGGTGCCGATACGCGTTGCGCCAAGGTCTACAAGGAGGCCAATGAGCGCAGCTTTCGCCAGGCAGTGGATTACACCGAAAATCGCAAAGTCAAGAACTCGCGTCAAGCCCGCGCCATGGCCAAGGGCACCCGCTTTGGCCGCCAGGCCCAAGAGGCAGCATGGCAAAGCGCTGAGGTTGATGCACTCTACAAGTTGGCTGACGCTGGCGTGCGGGTGCCCAAGCCCTATAACTTTTTTGACGGCGTCCTGCTGATGGAACTGGTGACCGACGAGCATGGCGACGCGGCACCTCGGCTGAACGACGTGGTGCTGACAGCTGAGCAAGCCAGAACGCACCACGGCGCGCTGTTGCAGCAGGTAGTGCGTATGCTGTGCGCCGGCGTGGTGCATGGCGACTTGTCAGAGTTCAATATTCTGCTGGCTGCGGACGGCCCGGTGATCATCGATCTGCCGCAGGCGGTGGACGC
>JANXLW010000363.1 GCA_025354965.1 Betaproteobacteria bacterium | reverse complement strand
ATCTGTACGACCGTGTCGAGGCCTGAGTTTCAATTGGGATCCGCGACTTGCCGGTTACGCAACATCGGCATACCAATCAAACCCTGGTCCAGGTGCTTCCTGCAACAAAACTGTCAACCGCGATAACAGCACCTGGCGCAGGCAGTTCCCGCTTGCGTGCAAAATGCCGTCCATGCTGATCCACCCACAAATTAATCCAGTCGCCTTGCAACTTGGCCCTTTGGCCGTTCATTGGTATGGGCTGACCTACCTGGCGGCTTTTGCTTTATTCATGTTCCTGGGATTCAGGCGCCTGCGCCATGAGCCGTTTGCCTCGATCAAGGGAGCCGGTGCCTGGTCGCGTCGGGACGTGGAAGATATTTTGTTCTTGGGGGTGATGGGCGTGGTGCTGGGTGGGCGCATCGGCTATTGCCTGTTTTACAAACCACTCTACTATTTGGCACACCCGCTGGAGGTTTTTGCCATATGGCAAGGGGGCATGAGCTTTCATGGCGGCATGCTGGGTGTGATTGTGGCCATGGTCTGGTTTGCCCGCTCACGCGCCAAGCCGTGGCTGCAGGTGGCCGATTTTGTGGCACCTTGCGTGCCAACCGGTCTGGCGGCGGGGCGTGTCGGGAACTTCATCAATGGTGAGTTGTGGGGTCGTTTGAGCAGCCCGGATTTACCCTGGGGCATGGTGTTTCGCGGCGCCGGGGATTTGCCGCGCCATCCGTCGCAGGTGTACCAGTTTTTAGGGGAAGGCTTGTTGTTGTTCGTGTTGCTGTGGCTGTATGCCAGCAAGCAGCGCAAGCAAGGCCAGGTGGCTGCGACCTTTTTGCTGGGCTATGGGGTGTTGCGTTTTGCCGCCGAATTTTTCCGTGAACCCGATGCACATCTTGGCCTGCTGTCGCTGGGCATGAGCATGGGGCAATGGTTGTGCGTGCCCATGATCGTGGGTGGCATAGGCTTGTGGCGCTGGGCTCAGACCCGCACGCAGGGCTAGAATTTTTCCCCGACCATGGGTTTCTACTGATGGTCCGCGGGAAATTTCCCCTTGTGGACGGTGTTAAATAGCGTCTCATGCCCTTGGCATGATTTGACCCAAAAAAAATGACAGGTCAAAAATGGTTTTGATCACTATCTCCGGAGACAAAAAATGACGTTAACCAGACGAAATTTCATTGACGTTGCTGGCGCGGCCGCGGTGAGCGCCATTGCCGGGGGTGCCATCGCCCAGAGTGGCGCTGGCGCCTTGAAGATATCGCACCAGTTCCCCGGAGGCACTCTGACGGAAGGTGATTTCAGGGACCGCCTGTGTCGGCGTTTCGCCGTCGAGGTTGAGAAACGAACGTCCGGCGCGCTCAAAGCCTCGGTCTACCCCGGTTCTTCCCTGATGAAGACCAATGCCCAGTTTTCGTCGATGCGCAAAGGTGCGCTCGACATGAGTCTGGTGCCGCTGTCATATGCCGGTGGTGAGGTGGCCGAGACCAATATCGGACTGATGCCCGCGCTGGTGCCTAGCTATGAGCAGGGTGCACTGTGGAAAACTGCCGAGGTTGGCAAGTTGCTTGCCAAAGTGCTTGACGACAAGGGCGTGATCATCGTCAGCTGGGTCTGGCAGGCGGGTGGTGTGGCCAGCCGGGCGCGGCCACTGGTGACACCAGACGACGCCAAGGGCTTGAAGGTGCGTGGTGGCAGCCGTGAAATGGACATGATGCTGAAAACCGCCGGCGCCTCGGTGATTACCTTGCCGTCCAATGAAATTTACGCGGCGATGCAAACCGGCGCCATGGACGCCGCCATGACGTCGAGTACCAGCTTCATTTCATTCAAGCTGGAGGAGATCGCCAAGCATCTGACCAGCGGGCGCAACAAGACCTATTGGTTCATGCTGGAGCCTTTGATGATCTCCAAGGAAGTGTTTGGCAAGCTGACAAAGGCGCAGCAGGATGTGGTGATGGCCGTCGGAGCCGAGCTTGAAGTCTTTGGTCGGGACGCTGCCCGGGCCGATGACAAGACCGCGGCAGAGATTTACGCCAAGGCCGGAGCCAAGGTATACGACTTGGACGAAGCCACGCTAAAGAAGTGGCAGGTGATCGCGCGCGAAACCGCCTGGAAAGACTTTGGTGAAAAGAGCGAGTCTTGCGCCGCGCTGCTCAAGGCAGCTCAAAAACTGGCATGACACGCGGTGTTGACGTCGGGCCCGCGGTATTGGGTGTAGACCCCGATACGCCCAGGCTGCTGCTACCGGTAGCCATGGTGCTGATGTGGATCAACCGCGTCATGGTGGCTCTGGGCATGGTGGCGCTACTAGTCGCCTCGGCGGTGCTGACCTACAGCGTGGTCTCGCGCTACCTGATGAAGTCTTCCACCGACTGGCAGGACGAAGCGGCGGTATTCTGTCTTGTGGGTGCCACCTTTTTGTGCAGTGCGTTTGTGCAGGCCTTGCGTGGTCATGTCGGCATTGAAGCCATTGCCGGTTTGTTGCCGAGGTCGCTGAATCGTCTGCGTCTCATGTTGGTGGATCTGCTGGGCTTGTTGTTTTGCAGCTTCTTTGCCTGGAAGTCGTGGACGCTGTTTCATGAGGCCTGGGTCGAGCATCAAACCACGTCGTCTTCGTGGGCGCCGTCGCTGTCGATTCCCTACGGTCTGATGGCCACCGGCATGACGCTGCTCGGTCTGCAACTCCTGATCCAGCTCAGCGCGCGATTGAATTCGTTGCTCAACAAGCCAGCCGGGGTCGCACTTTGAGTATGCTGGGCCTGGGTCTGCTGTTTGGCGCAGTGACGCTGATCTTCATGTTCTCCGGCGCACCGATATCGTTTGCCCTTGGCAGTGTGGCGGTACTCTTCATGTACCTATTCATGCCGGCCTCGGCGCTCAATACGGTGACGCAAAACGTCTATGAGGAGATGGCCAGCATCACGCTGTTGTCGATCCCGCTGTTTATTCTGAAGGGTGCGGCCATCGGCCGATCGCGTGCCGGGCAAGACCTTTACGCCGCCATGCACGTCTGGATGGGCCGAATTCCGGGTGGGCTTGGCATTGCCAATGTCTTTGCCTGCGCGCTGTTTGCGGCCATGGCGGGGTCGAGTCCGGCCACCTGTTCGGCGATTGGCAGCGCTGGCATTCCCGAGATGCGCAAGCGTGGCTACTCGCCAGGTTTTGCCGCCGGCATCATCGCGGCGGGAGGAACGCTGGGGATTTTGCTGCCGCCGTCGATCACCATGATTTTGTACGCGGTCGCCGCCGAGCAGTCGCTTGGGCGTCTGTTTCTCGCCGGTATTTTCCCCGGCGTCTTGCTGGTGGGCCTGTTCGCTGCTTACGCGGCCTTGCACTATCGCAAGGAATACAGCCTGGCGCAGGCCGAATATGAGCGCTCGGGGACAGCGTCGGCGCTGCTCAATAAGGAAACCTTTACCAACCGCCAGAAGTTTGAGATGCTGCCGCGCGTCGTGCCGTTCGTCCTGTTATTGATTGGTGTGATGGTGGCCTTGTACGGCGGCTTTGCGACGCCGTCCGAAACCGCCGGATTGGGTGCGTTGCTGGCCCTTGCCTTGATTGCGACCATCTATGGTGTCTGGCGGCCCAAAGATGTGGCGCCCATTCTGAGCGCAACGCTGCGTGAATCGACCATGCTGATGATGATCATCGGCATGTCGCTGCTGTTTTCTTATGTGATGAGTTTCCTGCACATCAGCCAGTCCACCGCCGAGTGGGTGGTGGGCATGCATTTGTCCAGGTGGGTGCTGCTGGCAGCGGTCTTGCTGATGGTGATTTTGCTGGGCTTTTTCCTGCCACCGGTCAGTATCATCCTGATGACAGCGCCGATCATCTTGCCGCCCTTGAAGGCTGCGGGTTTCGATCTGATCTGGTTCGGCGTCTTGATGACCATTGTGATGGAAGCCGGTCTGATTCATCCGCCGGTGGGATTGAATATTTTTGTTATCAAGAATATTGCACCCGATATTTCGCTGAGCGAGATCACTTGGGGTGTGCTGCCGTTCGTCCTGCTGATGTTTCTGGCGGTGCTCTTAATTTGTATTTTTCCTGCTATTGCCACCGGACTGCCGGATGTGGTGATGGGGCTGGCAACGGTCAGAAAATGAGTGGCGGCCGATTTAAATCCCAACCCTGACATGCAAGCTCGAAGCAAAACTATGACCAGCAACGGCAACCTCTTTGCAGCGCTGAAAGGCGCATTTCCCGCGGACCTGAACACGATTGCAGTTGAAACCGACAACGGCCTGTTTTATTCCTGGCGAGACCTGGATCGCGCCACCGCCATGATGGCAAATTTACTGGAATCGCTACACCTGCCTGCTGGCTCGCGCATCGCCGTCCAGGTGGAAAAGTCGGTCGAGGCGATGGTTTTGTATCTGGCGACTTTGCGTGCGGGTTTTGTTTTTTTGCCGCTCAACACCGCTTATCAAAGTGCCGAGATCGACTACTTCATCGGCAACGCCGAACCCGCCGTCGTGGTGTGCACCAGCGACAACTTCGGCTGGGTCAGCAAAATTGCGTTCAAGGTTGGCACGCAATACGTTTTCACACTCAATGACGACCGAACCGGTTCATTGCTGGAGCGCTCTGCGCATTGCTCAGACCAGCACCTGGTTGCGGTCAAGCAGACCGACGACCTGGCCGCCATTCTGTACACCAGTGGCACCACAGGTCGCTCCAAAGGGGCCATGCTGACGCACGGCAACATGCTGAGCAACGCCCAAGTATTGAAGCACTACTGGGGCTGGCGCGGTGAAGACGAGGGCGGTGATGTGCTGATTCACGCTTTACCCATCTTTCATGTGCATGGTTTGTTTGTGGCCATTCATGGCGCGCTGATCAGTGGCAGCAAGATGATCTGGCTGGCAAA
>JANXLW010000350.1 GCA_025354965.1 Betaproteobacteria bacterium | reverse complement strand
ACCCGATCTGGACCAGCGACCCGAAACACACGCCGTATCGCGACGCCATGAAAATCATGCGCCCGCTGGGTTACGCCGGGGTCATGGGTTACGCATCGGCCGCCGCTATCGCCGATTTCGTCATCCTCGACATGGTGGCGGAGGCGGCGAGCGGCTCCAGGACGCCAAAGGAGGCGGCTGAACGCGCACAGAAACGTGCTGAGCGCTATTACAAAGTTTGAGGCCTGACAAGGTCTGGGGGCGGGTCATCTTCACCATGCTGCAAAAGCTGCAAAACAGTCGCAACGCGCTGGGCCTGCTATTCATGCTGCCGGCCGCGCTATTGCTGCTGGCGTTTTTGACCTACCCGCTGATCCTGGGTATCTGGCTTGGCTTCACCGATACCAAGATCGGACGCTCCGGCGTCTGGATCGGGCTGGAGAACTACAAGTATCTGCTGGGTGACAGTGTCACCCAGCTAGCCTTGTTCAACACACTGTTCTACACTTTTGTCGCCAGCGTGCTCAAGTTCGTCCTCGGCCTGTGGCTGGCGATCCTGCTCAACGAGAAGATCCCGTTCAAGACTTTTTTCCGCACCGTCATCCTGCTGCCTTATATCGTGCCCACGGCGTTGTCGGCGATTGCCTTCTGGTGGATTTACGACGCCCAATTCTCGGTCGTGAGCTGGGTACTGGTGAAAGCAGGGTTAATCGACCACTACATCGATTTCCTGGGCAACCCGTGGAACGCGCGCCTGTCGACCATTGCCGCCAACGTCTGGCGCGGTGTGCCGTTTGTCGCCATCACATTGCTGGCTGGGTTGCAGACCATTTCACCTTCATTGTACGAAGCGGCGGCCATCGACGGTGCCACCGGCTGGCAGCGTTTTCGCTTCATCACACTACCCTTGCTGACCCCCATCATCGCGGTGGTCATGACCTTTTCGGTACTCTTTACTTTCACCGATTTCCAGTTGATTTATGTGCTCACGCGTGGCGGGCCACTCAACGCAACGCACCTGATGGCGACCCTGTCATTCCAGCGCGCCATTCCCGGCGGCGCTTTGGGCGAAGGCGCCGCCATTGCGATTGCCATGGTGCCGTTCCTGCTGGCCTCCATCCTGTTCAGCTACTTTGGCCTGCAACGCCGCGCCTGGCAACAAGGCGGCAGCGACAAACAATGACGCGACCGACCCGTCACCTGACGAGAAATGCATGAAACAAAATGATGACGACAGCCAGGGCATGAGCTTTCTCGACACCATGCCGCGTCGCGTGGTGACGGTGTTCATCCCGTTGCTGATTTTCGTATTTGTTCTGCTCTTTCCTTTTTACTGGATGGCCATCACCTCCTTCAAACCGGACGCAGAATTGCTGGCCCGCGATGGCAATCCCTTTTTGGTGTTGGCGCCCACGCTGGCGCATTTCAAGAAGCTTTTGTTCGACACGGCCTACCCCGACTGGCTCTGGAACACCGTCATCGTTTCGGTGGTGTCAACCTTCGTCTCGCTGGCCGCCTCGGTGTTGGCGGCGTACGCCATAGAGCGGCTGCGCTTCAGGGGTTCGCGCCAGATTGGGCTGAGCATCTTCCTGGCGTACCTGGTGCCACCATCCATCCTTTTTATTCCACTCGCAGCCATCGTGTTCCAGCTCGGACTGTTCGACACCCGTTGGGCTCTGATACTGACCTACCCGACTTTTCTGATTCCTTTTTGCACCTGGCTGCTGATGGGCTATTTCCGCTCGATTCCCTACGAACTGGAGGAATGCGCGTTGATCGACGGCGCAACGCGTTTTGAAATTTTGTGGAAGATCATCCTGCCGCTGGCCGTGCCGGGCCTGATCTCGGCCGGCATTTTCGCCTTTACGCTTTCCTGGAACGAGTTCATCTACGCACTGACCTTTATCTCGTCATCCGAGATCAAAACCGTTCCGGTGGGCGTTATCACCGAGCTGGTCGATGGCGATGTGTACCACTGGGGTGCCCTGATGGCGGGCGCCTTGCTGGGCTCGTTGCCGGTGGCCATCATCTATTCGTTCTTCGTCGAATACTACGTCTCCGGTATGACGGGGGCCGTCAAGGAGTGAAGACTGTGAGCCGCGCCAACACCCCACCCAAAAAACCCCATCAACTTCGCAGCCAGCAGTGGTTTGGCCGCCAGGACCGCGATGGTTTTAACTACCGCAGCTGGGTCAAAGGCAAGGGCGTGCCGCATGACCAGTTTGATGGCCGCCCGGTGATTGGCATTTGCAACACCTATAGCGAGCTGACGCCCTGCAACAGCCACTTTCGCACGCTCGCCGAGCAGGTCAAGATCGGTGTCTACGAGGCCGGTGGCTTCCCGCTGGAGTTCCCTGTCATGTCGCTGGGCGAGACGCTGCTGCGCCCGACCGCCATGCTGTACCGCAATCTGGCCAGCATGGACGTGGAAGAAAGCATTCGCGGCAACCCGATCGACGGCGTCGTGCTGCTGATGGGCTGCGACAAGACCACACCGTCGCTGGTGATGGGCGCGGCCAGCGTCGACTTGCCCACCATCGGGGTCAGCGGCGGCCCCATGCTCAACGGCAAATGGCGCGGCCAGGAACTGGGCTCGGGTACCGGTGTCTGGAGCATGAGCGAGCAGGTCCGCGCCGGCACGCTCAGGCTGGAAGAATTTCTCGAAGCCGAGAGCTGTATGCACCGCAGCCACGGCCACTGCATGACCATGGGCACCGCCAGCACCATGGCCTGCATGGTCGAGGCACTGGGTCTGGGTCTGCCCGGCAACGCCGCTTATCCGGCGGTGGATGGAAGACGCAATGTGCTGGCCCGCATGGCCGGACGGCGCGCCGTCGAGATGGTGCACCAGGATCAGAAGCTTTCCAAAATTCTCACGCGAGAAGCGTTTGAGAATGCCATCAAAACACTGGCTGCCATCGGCGGCTCCAGCAACGCCGTGATTCACCTGATTGCCATGGCCGGTCGGATCGGCATCAAGCTGACCATCGAGGACTTTGACCGGCTGGCCAGCGACCTGCCTTGTCTGGTCAACCTGCAACCATCAGGCGAACACTTGATGGAGGACTTCTGCTACGCCGGGGGCTTGCCGGTAGTGATGAAGGAAATCGGGCACTTGTTGCACACGGACATTGTCACGGCCAACGG
>JANXLW010000343.1 GCA_025354965.1 Betaproteobacteria bacterium | reverse complement strand
GGCTGATGTGCACCATGCACAGGCTTGCTGCTGCGGTGAATTCGATGGCGAAATCACGGTCACTGACGGCGTCCAGCGAATTTTGACAAACGCAGGGACGGCCTTTGTCATCGACCATGCCCAGGGTTTGGGCGACGCGTTCGCGGTCCAGCGGGTAACTGGTGCCGGCCAAAGCCGCGGCACCGAGCGGCAGACGGTTGGTGCGGCGGCGCACCTCAACCATGCGCTCGGCGTCGCGGCTGAACATTTCGACATAGGCCAACATGTGGTGGCCGAAGCTGATGGGTTGCGCCACCTGCAAGTGGGTGAAGCCTGGCAAAATCACTTCGACATTCTTCTCGGCCACTTCCAGCAATGCTTTTTGCAAATCGATCAACAGCGTGCTGATCAAATCAATTTCCCCGCGCAACCACAGCCGCACGTCGGTGGCGATCTGGTCGTTGCGCGAGCGGCCGGTGTGCAGACGTTTACCCGCATCGCCGATCAGCTGTGTCAGGCGCGCTTCGATGTTGAGGTGCACATCCTCCAACTCCAGCTTCCATTCAAATGTGCCGGATTCAATCTCAGTCGCGATGGCAGTCATGCCACCCTGAATTGCATGGTGATCTTCCTCAGAGATGATTTTTTGCGCCGCCAGCATTTCCGCATGGGCCAGCGATCCCGCGATGTCGGCCTGCCACAGTCGCTTGTCAAAAAAAATGCTGGCGGTGTAGCGCATGACCAGTTCGCTCATCGGCTCGGAGAACAGTGCCGACCAGGCTTGCGATTTTTTGTCGAATTGCTTGTGTGTCATGGGAGTGGGCGTCGGTTTTTTTGGTCGTGCCAGGAGTTTGGGGTAGGTTTGGGGTTCTGGCAACAGATCATCAATAATCGGGTTGTGAGATCAAGCACGCACCCCAATTTTTAATGAAAGATTCACAAATTTTATCGACCTTCCAGGATCTGGCTCCTGATCCCCCGGCGCCCGAGCCGACGCGGGCGCTGGTATTCGACGCCTGTCACGTTGGCGTGGTGCTCAGGGCCGTCCTGTTTGTTGAGGCGGTCGTGGGTGTCAGTGCCATGTTTGGCAGGGCCACTTTTTTTGACTGGGTGACCCACCTGGCCCTGCTCACCGGCGGTGCATTGCCAGCAACGCTGGTGTGGTTGATTGCGGCGTGCAGTCTCAAGACGGTACTGGCGCGCCTGGGCTCAGCTGGCCAGCAGGTGGCCGGTGTTGTTTTGGGTGCCGCAGCGGGTCTGTACGCTTGCGGCGTACTGGCCATGGTGGGTTTGCTGGAGGCGCCGCCCTGGCTTGCCAGCGCCTTCAGCGGGGCCACGTTGTCAGCGGCGCTGGTGGCCGCGTTGGTGGCGCGAGCCCGCGCCATCACGCCCGCCGCTACGGCAGCTCGCTTGAGTGAGCTGCAGTCCCGCATCCGGCCGCATTTTCTGTTCAATACACTGAACAGCGCCATTGCATTGGTACGTGCGGAACCGGCCAAGGCAGAGGCGTTGCTGGAGGATTTGAGCGATTTGTTTCGCCATGCACTAATGGAGCAGGGAGAGTTTGTTACGCTGGCCGACGAAATTGCCTTGGCGCAGCGCTACCTGGCGATCGAGCAGGTCCGGTTTGGCGATCGAATCCAGGTCGAGTGGGTGTTGGATCCGCAAGCTTCGTTGGCCAAATTGCCGCCCATGTTGTTGCAACCGCTGGTAGAAAATGCGGTTAAGCACGGCGTAGAACCCAGCGCGTTGGGCGCGCAAATCAGGATATCGACGCGACGTCGTGGCTCCAACGTTGTTATCAAGGTCACCAACACCGTGCCAGCCGGTCAGGGCATGCGTGGTAACGGTGTCGCGCTGGACAACGTGCGTGACCGTCTCAAACTGTTGCACGATGTGCAGGGCCAATTCCGTAGCGCCCTCAAAGATGGTGTTTTTCAGGTAAGGATAGAGGTGCCTTTATGACAGGCTGGGCGTTGTTGACATGCGCTTGAAGGTGCTGATCGTGGATGATGAGTCGCTGGCGCGTTCGCGCTTGCGAACCCTGTTGGGCGACTGTACCGCGCCTGCTGTTAGCCTGTTAGGGGAGGCGGCCAACGCCGCCCAAGCGGTTGAATTCCTGCAGCGGCAAGTTGTCGATGTGGCACTGATCGATATTCATATGCCGGGTGCCGACGGCTTGACTTTGGCCCGTATCCTGCGCGGCCTGCCGCATCCGCCGGCCGTGGTGTTTGTGACGGCCCATGCCGAACATGCGGTGCAGGCGTTTGAGCTGGAAGCGCTGGACTATCTGACCAAACCGGTGCGGCTGGAACGCTTGCAGGCAGCATTGCAAAAAGTGGAGCGCTTGCTGCAATCTGCACGCGGATCTGCCTCGGATCAGCCGGAAGAAGTATTGATTATTCAGGACCGTGGCCGCACCGAACGTGTGCAATTGTCGCAAGTGTTGTACCTGAAGGCCGAGCTTAAATACATCACCGTTCGCACCCAGGCCAGGAGCTACATCCTGGAAGGTTCGTTGAGCGAACTGGAAGAAAAATTCAAGTCCCGTTTTATGCGTATTCACCGCAACGCGCTGATCGCCAGAGCGGCGGTGCGCGCGCTGGAAAAAAACTATGACGCCGAAGAAGGCGAAGGCTGGGCCGTGCGGCTGGAGGGCATTGATGAATTGCTTTCGGTGTCGCGACGCCAGTTGACTGCGGTACGCGAGGTGATTACTAACCCGTATTCCTGAGCCCGGCTGCAATTCCGTTGATCGAAATGTGAATGCCGCGCTGAATACGCTCGTCGGTTTGTCCTGCGCGGTAGCGACGCACCAGTTCCACCTGCAGGTGATGCAGCGGGTCGATATAGGGAAAGCGGTGACGCATGGAGCGTTGCAGGGCTGCGTTGTGGGTCAGCCGCTGTTTGTCGCCCGTGATCAGTCCCAGGGCAGTCGTTGTGCGATGCCATTCCGCTTCAATGGCTGAGAAGATTTTTTTGCGCAGGCGCGCGTCTGTCACCAGTTCGGCGTAGCGCGAAGCCAGGGCAAGGTCGCTTTTGGCCATCACCATGTCCATGTTGGAGAGCAATGTTTTGAAGAATGGCCACTGTTTGTACATTTGTTGCAGCAATGTCAATCTGACTTTAGGGTTCGCCTTGCTTGCGCCAGCCTGGTCCGGGTTCAGGAACAGATCCACCGCGGAGCCGAAGCCGTACCAACCAGGCAGTGTCAGACGGCATTGGCCCCAGCTGAAGCCCCACGGAATGGCGCGTAGGTCTTCTATTTTCTGCGACGCTTTGCGCGACGCCGGTCGTGAGCCGATGTTGAGTTCGGCAATCTCGCGAATCGGGGTCGAGTCAAAAAAGTACTCGGTAAAGCCGGGCGTTTCATAGACCAGTTTGCGGTAGGCCGCCATACTGCTCTGCGACAACTCCGCCGCTGCCATCAAGAACGGCTGGGTTGCCGGCTTGGTCGGCTGCAGCAGTGTCGCTTCCAGCGTGGCGGCAACGAGAGTTTCCAGGTTGCGTCGGCCGATTTCGGGATTGGCGTATTTGGAACCGATAACCTCACCTTGTTCGGTTAGCCGTATCTGTCCGCGCACCGTGCCGGGTGGCTGCGCCAGGATGGCCTGATAGCTGGGACCACCACCGCGGCCAACGGTGCCACCCCGGCCGTGGAACATTCTGAGCTGGATTGGTGATATAGCCCCCACGCTTGTGGCTACGCCGCTCTTCGAGAACGTTTCGCGTACTACGCTACCCCTTGAGGGGGTTGTTTCGCCTTGGGGCGGCCCGGCGGTGAAACGGGCCCCCGCGCTCGCCACTGGGTGTGCAGCGCTGGGGCCATTGAGCTCATCAAACAGCTCCACCAGGGCAATCTCTGCGCGGTACAGTTCCCAGTTGCTGGTGAAGATGCCGCCGTCCTTGTTGCTGTCGGAATAGCCAAGCATGATGTCCTGCTCGCTGTACTGGTCACGACGGCTTCGCCGAATCAGTTCGATGACGCCCGGCAGGGCATAAAACTCGCGCATGATGGGCGCCGCGTTGCGCAGGTCCTCGATGGTCTCGAACAAGGGCACCACGATCAGGTCGCAGGTGGCTTGTGCGTCGAGGGTTCCATTCAGCAAGCCTACCTCTTTTTGCAGCAGCAACACTTCGAGCAGGTCGCTCACGGTTTCCGTGTGGCTGATGATGTAGTGGCGGATCGCCTGCACACCAAAGTTCTCGCGCATTTTCCTGGCGGTCTCGAATATGGTGAGTTCATTTTGTGTGTGGCTCGAGTAGCTGGTACCCATCACGCGCAAGCTTCGCGCATCGTTCAGCAAACTGATGAGCAAGCGGCGTTTGGCAAGTTCCTCCAGTTGCCCATAGTGGGGCTCGATGCGCGCCAGCGCCAGCAGTTCGGCCACCACTGCTTCATGCTGGTCCGAGCTTTGGCGCAAATCCACGCTTGCCAAATGAAAGCCAAAGACCTCAACCGCCCGAATCAAGGGGTGCAGCCGTTGCGCCACCAAAGCGGCACCATGGTGGGCCAGCAGCGAGGCCTCGATGATGCGCAGGTCGGAAAGAAACTCTTCCGCGGCCTTGTAGGCGTTCTGGGGCGCCACGGCATGGCGTGCGGCGTCGCCGCCGGTGAGATCCTTGAGCGTGGCGGCGAGCCGGGCATAGACGCCGATCAGGGCGCGCCGGTAAGGTTCGTCCTTGCGGTGTTCGTTGGCATCGGGGGAGCGGTCGGCCAGTGCCTGCATTTCGGGAAGACACTTGACCAGCAGGGCCGACAGCGACAGCTCGCCACCCAGGTAGTGCACTTCTGTCAGGTAATGACGAAGTGCCACTTCGGCCTGGCGGCGCAGCGCGTGCATCAGTGTTTGCGCGTTGACGTTGGGGTTGCCGTCGCGGTCACCGCCTATCCACTGCCCCATGCGCAAAAAGCTGTGAACCGGGTAATGGCCAAGTTCGTGCTCCAGATCGGCATAGATTTTCGGAATCTCACGCAAGAAGGTTGTTTCGTAATAGCTCAGGGCGTTTTCAACTTCATCGGCGACAGTGAGCTTGCTGTAGCGCAGCAGTCGGGTTTGCCAGAGTTGCAAAACGCGGGAGCGCATCTGCTGCTCGTTACTGCTGAGTTCGCGTGGCGTCAGCGAGTCCTTTTTTGCATTGACCGAGGCGGCCCTGACCTTGATGTCGTCGCGGGTCACCAGCAATTGGGCGATGTCGCGCTCGGCGTCCAGAATGCTCTTGCGTTGTACTTCGGTGGGGTGGGCAGTAAGCACCGGAGAAACAAAACTTGCCGCCAGTGTGGCAGCGATCGTTTTGGGAGTAATACCGGCCCGGAGCAGGCGACCCAGGGCCACCTCAATGCTGCCTTCCTGGGTGTCACCGGCGCGCTCGTGGATGGCCCGACGACGGATATGATGACGGTCCTCCGCCAAATTTGCCAGGTGGCTGAAATAGGTGAAAGCGCGAATGACGCTGACGGTTTGATCGCCAGTCAGTCCTTTCAGCAGTTTCTTCAGCGCCTTGTCGGCATCGGTGTCTGCGTGGCGACGAAAAGCGACCGAGAGCTTGCGGATTTGCTCAATCAACTCGAAGGCAGCAACTCCCTCCTGCTCGCGAATCACATCGCCCAATATGCGCCCCAACAGGCGGATATCGTCCAGCAATGGGCGTTCATTGTCCAGGGAGCGAGTAGCGGATTCGGATTTCGGCTTGGAACTCATGGCAGATCCGGGTTGGCGTTGGGCCGTTAGGCGACGCCGACCATGCTAGCATCGTCCGTGCCAATAAATTACGACCCGGTTACGATTTTGACCTGCACCTTATGAGTAAATTAACGATAGCGACCCGCGAGAGCCGTCTTGCCATGTGGCAGGCCCAGCACGTCCAGACTTTGCTGACGCAGCATGGCCACGAGGTCAGCTTGCTGGGCATGACAACCCTCGGGGACCAGATTCTGGACCGCGCACTGAGCAAAGTCGGCGGCAAGGGCTTGTTCGTGAAGGAGCTGGAAGTCGCGCTGGAGGACGGCCGGGCCGACCTGGCGGTGCACTCCCTGAAGGACGTGCCCATGGAGTTGCCTGAAGGCTTTGTGCTGGCTTGCGTGATGGAGCGTGCAGACCCGCGAGATGCATTTGTTTCCAACCGCTATGCGAATCTGACTGAATTGCCGTCAGGTGCAGTGGTTGGCACCTCTAGTTTGCGCCGCATGGCCTTGCTGCGCGCCTTGCGTTCGGACCTGAAGATTGAGCCTTTGCGTGGCAACCTCGACACGCGACTGCGCAAGCTCGATGAAGGGCAGTATGACGCCATCGTGCTGGCAGCAGCCGGACTGAAAAGGTTGGGATTGGGCGAGCGAGTACGAACCACCTTTGCGCCAGACAAAATGTTGCCTGCGGCCGGGCAGGGCGCGCTGGGTATTGAGGTTCGCGCGGTGCGACAGGACGTGCTGGATGCACTGGCACCACTGGCACACAACGCTACCTGGCTGGCAGTAGCGGCCGAGAGGGCGGTGAGCCGGGCGATGGGCGGCAGTTGCTCCATGCCGTTGGCTGCATTTGCCACACTTGACGGCAGCACTTTGACTATTGACGCGGCCTGGGGCGACCCTGACGGGGTACTTGAACTGGTTTGTGCACGGGCCAGCGCGCCAGTGCGTGACTTGGCCAGCGCTGCGTCGTTGGGGACCCATGTGGCTGCCAATTTGCGGGCCGATGTGGTGGCCAGGGGCGGTTCAATTCCTGCGCCAGATTCGACCCGGGGTGATGCCTGACCATGCGGGTCATCGTTACCCGCCCTGAGCGCGAGGCAAAGCGCTGGGTGGGTGATCTGTCAGCACTTGGCATTGAAGCAGTGGCTTTGCCGCTGATCAAGGTAGGCCCGGTGGATGACACGACAGAAATTGTTCACGCTTGGCGACATTTGTCCGACTATGCGGCAGTGATGTTTGTCAGCGGCAATGCGGCAGACTATTTTTTTGCATCAAAACCGCCGTGGATACCTGATTTCAGTGCGCAGACCGAAAGTAAGACACGAGCCTGGGCGACTGGTCCTGCGACGGCAAGGGCTTTGTTGCGTGCGGGCGTTGCTGCGGATCAGATTGACGCGCCGGCGCCGTGCGCTGGCCAATTTGATTCTGAAGCCTTGTGGCAGCTTGTCGGCCCAACGGTACGATCATCCCAGCGCCTGCTGATTGTGCGCGGTGTCGACGCCGGGCGCGACGCTCAGACCGAACATGGAACGGGTCGCGAATGGTTGGCCCATCGCATTGCCGAAGCGGGTGCCAAAGCGGAATTTGTCGTGGTGTACCAGCGCAGCGCGCCTGAGTTCAGTGTCGCGGACCGCCAACTGGCGCTGCAGGCGGCGAGCGATGGTTCGGTATGGTTGTTCAGTAGCACGGAGGCAGTGGCCAACTTGCGCGTCCGACTGCCAGAGCAAAGCTGGTCCGGGGCGCGTGCGCTGGCGACCCACTCGCGCATCGCCGCCGCCGCTCGGCAGGCTGGTTTTGGTGTTGTTTATGAGTCACGCCCGACACTGACTGACGTGGCGGTGGTGCTAGCGGACAAATTCTGTCCCTGACACTTTAAAATCGCCCCATGAACTCCGATCCCAGCGTCGAAATGCCCGCCAGCGTGGACGGAGTGCCACCTCAGGCGAACACCGCCACGCAAACGCCGCCGCCGCGCGGACTTGTTGTGGGTTTGGGTGTTGTGGCCTTGCTTGCGTTGCTGATCAGTGGGTTTTTGTGGCAGAAACTGTCGTCCGTTCAGGAACAGTTGGCGCGCCAGAGCGCAGATGCGGGAGCCCAGTCGCTGGAAGCGCGCGCCATTGCCAGGCAGTCACAAGAGTTGGCGCGTGAAACAGCAGCGCGGGTAGCCGTTTTTGAAGCGCGCTTGAGCGAGGTTGCTTTGCAGCGAACGCAGCTTGAAGAGTTGATGCAGAGTTTGTCTCGCTCGCGTGACGAGAACCTGGTGGTTGATATTGAGTCGGCAATTCTTCTGGCGCAGCAGCAAGCCCAGTTGACGGGTAGTGTTGAGCCTTTGCTGGCTGCATTGAAAAGTGCCTATTTGCGGGTGGCGCGGGCGGCGCAGCCTCGCTTGACGCCATTGCAGCGTGCCATTGGACGCGATATTGACCGCGTCAAATCGGCGGCCGTGAGCGATACGCCTGGTCTATTGGTGAAGCTCGACGAATTGGTGCATCTTGCAGATGAACTGGTAGTGGCCAATGCGGTGGCGTCGGCGACAGCGGTAGCCTCCGTCAAGCGTCAGAGCCATGACGCGCCGCTGGTTTGGTGGCAAGGTGTTTTGCAATTGGTGCGCGATGAGGCGCGCA
>JANXLW010000338.1 GCA_025354965.1 Betaproteobacteria bacterium | reverse complement strand
TTCTGTCAATAGGAAACTGGCATAGGAAGTTGCCATTTGACGCAGTGCGGGCAGTGTCTCAAGCCATCAGCCGCGTCAGCGCTTCCTGGTACTTGGCAGCAGTCTTGGCAATCACTTCGTTGGGTACGCGCGGCGCCGGAGGGGTTTTGTTCCAGGGCTTGCCATCGACCCGGACCTGCTCCAGCCAGTCACGCACAAACTGCTTGTCAAAGCTGGGTGGGTTAATGCCTTCCTGGTAGCTCTCCGCAGGCCAGAAACGTGACGAGTCGGGCGTTAACACTTCGTCCATCAGGGTCAGTGTGCCATCGGCGTCCAACCCGAATTCAAACTTGGTATCGGCAATGATGATGCCTTTCTTTGCGGCGATGTCGCTGGCAGCTTTGTACAGCCGGATGCTGATGTCGCGCATGCGAGTGGCCAAATCGAGACCCATCACCGCCACCGTTTGCTCAAAAGTTATATTCTCATCGTGGTCACCCGCAGCCGCCTTGGCGGCCGGCGTGTAGATTGGCTCGGGCAACCTGGAGGCGTTCTTCAGCCCGGCAGGCAATTTAACACCGCACACCATCTGGCTTTTCTGGTATTCCTTCCAGCCACTGCCCGCCAGATAGCCGCGCACTACCGCCTCCACCGGCAACGGTTTGAGGCGCTTGACCAGCATTGATCGCCCCACCACCTGCGGTACTTCAGCCGGTGTCACGACGCTCTCGGATGCATCGCCAGTGAGGTGGATCGGACAGATGTTCAAACCAGCCGGGCCTAACTTGTCAAACCAGAACAGTGCCATTTGCGTCAGCAGTGCACCCTTGCCCGGAATCGGCTCGCCCATGATCACGTCAAAAGCGCTCAGGCGGTCGCTGGCCACCATCAGGATGCGGTCATCGCCCACAGCGTAGTTGTCGCGCACTTTGCCGCGGGCGAGCAGCGGCAATGAGGTGAGCATGGAGGTGTGCAAGGCAGCAGTCATAACGGTGCAATCAGACGAGAACGGATGGGGTGGACAAAAATAAAGGGTCCGCGCGGTGCAGTCACCGTCCGCGGACCCTGATTATCGCAATTACCGGTCAGTTGACCACTTGTGCCAGCTCGCCGCGTGCATATTGGCCCGCCACCACCAGCAGACTGTTACCTTTGATCTTGCCGGCCTGGCCTTCGCAACCGAACTGCAGGTAGCGCTGCTTGCAGATCTGCTTGGCCGCTTCACGGGCTGGCTTGAGCCAGTCGCGCATGTCAAATTTGTCGGGATTTTGCGCCATGTATTTGCGCACTGCGGCCGTCATGGCCAAGCGGATGTCGGTGTCGATATTGATCTTGCGCACGCCAAACTGGATGGCTTTCTGGATTTCCTCCACCGGCACGCCATAGGTTTCCTTCATGTCGCCACCGAACTCACGAATGATGGCCAGCAGGTCTTGCGGCACGCTGCTGGAGCCGTGCATTACCAGATGGGTGTTGGGGATGCGCTTGTTGATTTCCTTGACACGTTCGATGGCCAGAATGTCGCCGGTGGGCTTGCGCGTGAACTTGTAGGCGCCGTGGCTGGTACCAATGGCAATGGCCAGCGCGTCGAGCTGGGTGCGATTGACAAAATCGGCAGCTTGTTCCGGGTCGGTCAGCAACTGATCGCGCGTCATGGTAGCTTCGGTGCCGTGGCCGTCTTCCTTGTCACCCTTCATGGTCTCGAGTGAGCCGAGGCAACCCAACTCGCCTTCCACCGTGACACCGGTGGTGTGTGCCATCTCCACCACTTTGCGCGTCACCTCAACGTTGTAGTCATAGCTGGCAATGGTTTTACCGTCGGCCATCAAGGAGCCGTCCATCATGACGGAGCTGAAACCGAGTTTGATGGCGCCTTGGCACACATCCGGACTTTGGCCGTGGTCCTGGTGCATCACCAGCGGAATGTGCGGATAGGCTTCGATGGCGGCCGAAATCAAATGCTTGATGAACGCCTCACCCGCATACTTGCGGGCACCCGCGCTGGCCTGCAAAATGACCGGCGCACCCACCTCATCGGCGGCCGACATGACGGCCTGGACCTGCTCCAGGTTGTTGACGTTGAAAGCCGGAATGCCGTAACCATGGGTAGCTGCATGGTCCAGCAGTTCGCGCATCGAGACAAGTGCCATTTTTATATCCTTCTAAAAGTTGGTAACTACCTGGTAACTATTTACCGATGACCTGAATTTTATCCGTTGCCCAAAAAGCACCGAGGCTACATTCCGCCGGGTCGCCGCAAGCCTGGAGGCACTAACTTACCCGGCAGATTTTCAGCATGTTGGTGCCGCCGGGGGCACCCATCGGCTCGCCGCAAGTGATGGCGTAAACATCACCTGTTTGCACGATGCCTCGACTCTTCAAATTGCTTTCGACTTCGGCCAGCGCTGTGTCACGATCAGCACTGGTATCCATGAACAGCGGGCGCACATTGCGGTACAGCGTCATGCGGCGCTGCGTTGTCACTTTGGAGGTAAGGGCATAAATCGGTACCCGAATCAAATGGCGACTCATCCACAGCGCGGTAGAGCCGCTGTCAGTCATGGCAACAATGGCCTTGGCGCCCAGATGATGGGCCGTGAATAAGGCCCCCATGGCAATCGACTGATCGATGCGTTCGAAAGTCTTGCCGGTGAAATCGGCTTCCAGTTTGAAGTCTTCGTTGCCTTCGGCAGCATGACAGATCTTGGCCATTTCAATAACGGTTTCGAGCGGATACTTTCCGGCCGCCGTCTCTGCTGACAGCATCACCGCGTCAGTGCCATCAAGCACCGCGTTGGCAACATCGCTGACCTCGGCGCGGGTTGGAACCGGATTATTGATCATGGACTCCATCATCTGCGTCGCGGTGATCACCACCTTGTCGTGCTCGCGCGCCAGCTTGATCATGCGTTTTTGCAGCGCCGGCACGACCGCGTTGCCCACCTCCACGGCCAAATCACCACGTGCCACCATGATGCCGTCGCTGGCCAGCAAAATTTCTTCCAGTCTGGGGATTGCCTCGGCGCGCTCGATCTTGGCAATCAGACCCGGTTTGTGCCCAAACTCGGCCGCCGCCACGTTGCACAACTGGCGCGCCATTTCCATGTCGGTGGCGTTCTTCGGAAAACTCACAGCCACGTAGTCGGCCTGAAAACTCATGGCCGTGCGGATGTCTTCCATGTCCTTGGCCGTCAGTGCCGGAGCGGTCAGCCCGCCACCCTGCTTGTTGATGCCCTTGTTATTGGACAGCTCACCACCCAGCTTGACGGTGGTGTAAATAGCATCACCCTTGACGGTGTCCACCGTGATCACGATCAAGCCATCGTTGAGCAACAGCACATCGCCCGCCTTGACCTCGCGCGGCAAGGCCTTGTAGTCCAGTCCGACGGCATCAACGTCGCCCAGCTCGGTACGCGCAGCGTCCAGCACAAACGTCTGCCCTGGTGCGAGAATAATCTTGCCCTCGGCAAATTTACCAACTCGAATTTTGGGACCCTGCAGGTCCGCCATGATGGCAACCTCGCGCCCGGCGCGCTGCGCGGCTTCACGCACCAACCGCGCCCGGTCAATATGGTCCTGCGCCTTGCCATGACTGAAATTCAAACGCACCACATTGACGCCAGCACGAATCATTTGTTCCAGCAACGCCGGATCACTGGAGGCCGGGCCCAGTGTGGCGACGATCTTGGTGGCACGACGGGGCATGAAACTGTCTCCTTTTAATCAGCAGGCTATTTTTACACGGAAGCAGTTACATCGCAGCGTCAGCTTGCGCAAGCTTCTCGCAAAGAGGCTGGAAAAGACCGCTCGATCAGTAGTTCAATTCGCGGTTGGCCAGCCGGCCTTTGTCCCCCGTCTACAATAGGGCGGCTGGCTGCAATAGCATTCCAGTAAACGCTAGGGGTGCTGAGCGTCGCGGGACATTCGGCTGAGATGACACCCTGGAACTTGATCAAGGTAATACTTGCGCAGGGAAGCGTCGCTGAACGTGATCTGGCCGTCGGCCAATTTGGTTCCGCACTCACCCTGCCGTCGACTTAGGAATTTCGATGGCATTTCATTTGAAACTCTTAACCGTTGCCACGGCGCTCGCTGTGTCTGCAACGTTTTCTTCGTTCGCTCAAACCACACTACAGCGCCTCGAAGCCATCACCGTGACTGGCCGGTTGGCACCATCGCTTGATGTGGAAAATGCCGACGTCGGTGGCTTCGGGACGCCGATCGCGAAGACACCGCAAAGCGTGACGGTGCTAACGGCTGATTTGTTGGCCGAAACTGCAGCGCAATCGCTGTCCCAAGTACTCAAGCTGGATGCCTCGCTGGCCGACAGCTACAACACCACCGGCTATATCGAGAGCCTCTCCATCCGCGGCTTTTTGCTGGGCCAGAGCGCCAACTTCAGCCGCAATGGTCTGGCGATCTCCAATTACGCGCCCATTGCCCTGGAGAACAAGGAACGCATCGAGGTATTGAAAGGCGCAGCCGGCCTGCAGTCGGGCGTGTCGGCCCCGGGCGGATTGGTGAACTACCTCACCAAGGTGCCTCTAAAGGAACCCTTCAGCACCGCCACCCTGGGCGTCGATGGCAACGGTGGCAGCAAAGTGCATCTGGACACCAACACCACGATGGACGCAGTAGGCCTGCGCCTCAATCTGGTCGACGAACAACTACACTCGCATTTTGACCACGCGAACGGCTCGCGCCAGTTGCTCAGTCTGGCCGTGGCCAGCGCGTTGAACCCGAACACATCGGTGTCGGCAGACATTGAATACCAGCGCAAGAGTCAGCCCTCGGTGCCGGGTCTGGGCTTGCTTGACAGCAACGGCGGCGGTGTGGCTGACACGTTGCCGACGTCCATCAATCCGCGTCTGAACCTGAACAATCAAAGCTGGTCGCTGCCGTTTCAGGTCAGCAGCACGACGCTGCAGCTCGCTCTGAACCATCGCTTCAATGCCGACTGGCAGGCAAGTATTGCAGCGAACAGGCAGACCACACTCATCAATGACCGCATCGCGTTCCCGGACGGTTGCTCCAGCGCGGCAAACTACGTGTACCCCGGCCTGTGCGGCAACGGCGACGTTGATATCTGGGACTACCGCAGCGAAGGCGAGAGGCGCACTTTGTCGAGCTGGGACGCCCACCTTGACGGAAAATTCAAGGCGCTGGGCGTCCAGCACAGCGCGCGTTTCGGCCTGAGTGGACGCAGCGTGCGCGCTGACCTGCCCGCCATGTATGCCAATAATCCTGTCGGCACCAGCAACATCTACGCGCCTATTGCCGTGCCGGCCGATCCGACACTCACCGTGCTCAACACCAACAGCCGTGAACGCAGCTTCGAAGGCTATGCCGCGTTGACATCTGACTTGAGCGCCAGCGTGCAGTCGTTCGTTGGCGTGCGCGTATCGCGTCTGAGCCGCAGCAGTGAGCTCAGCGACGGTACGCAGGTGGTGTCCTACGAGCAGACGGTGAGCACCCCGTGGGTGGGACTCGCCTGGTCACCGAGCGCAAGCACCATGATCTACGCGTCGTGGGGTCAGGGTGTCGAGCTTGAAGCGGTGCCCAGTCGCCCGATGGATTTTTCCAACTATGGCCAAACCCTTCC
>JANXLW010000269.1 GCA_025354965.1 Betaproteobacteria bacterium | reverse complement strand
CACGCCCCGATAAGAGCTGTGACAAATCAGAGAGAGCGACAGGACGACCTGCTGCAGCCACGCTTTGGTCACGGGGAGGTCAAACGGAACCCCATCATCACCCGCCGTTTGTCCAAAGGCCTCCTCCAGCGCGCCCTGGGCTTTGTCCTTTTGCTGGTAGACAAACTTGCGGCTAACCTCATTCTCAGCGGCCAGGCGGCTGACATTGGCGGCACATGCCAACGCCTGAATGGCCAGCTCGATGCGTTGGGCCGAGAGAAGTTTGGCGGCCGGAAAAGTCGTTGTGGTCATGCCGATATGCTGCGGTAATTGAAGGGCAGCAAGTATCCATGACATAGAAGATCGCCGCCTTTGGCGGCTCCAATCAGAGGCGCTAAAACAGGGTTAAGTGTTACCTTGATTTGAACCACGCCGTTTCAAGGCATTCAGTCATGAGCGCGGCGTTGTCCGAACCCAGTTCTCGTTGGCTGCCACCCTGTTCAAGGCCGGCGAGGTGCCGCCCATGGTTCGCAGGCTGATCAAGTCGGCGTTCAAGATTCTCTGATTACTCAAACCGCACGCAAGCCAAAGGGTTTTCTGGCTAGTTTTCCAGCTGCTGCAGCAGGTACAGCCGCTGGTAGACCCCTTGAGCAATCGCCATCAACGCGTCATGGCTGCCCTGCTCGTGAATGCGCCCGTGGTTCAGCACCACGATGCAGTCGGCGCCGCGGATGGTCGACAAACGGTGGGCAATGGCAATCACAGTCACCCGGCCGTGCAGCTCTGACAAAGCCAGTTGCACGATTTGTTCGGTCTCGGAGTCGATGTGGGCGGTGGCCTCGTCCAGAAACAAAATACGCGGCTTGCCCGCCAACGCCCGGGCGATGGCAATCAGCTGCTTTTGCCCCACCGACAGACGCGCGCCGCCTTCACCGAGCAGGGTGTCGTAGCGCTGCTCAAGTTGCATGATGAAGTCGTGGCAATGTGCCGCCCGCGCCGCCGCTTGCAGTTCGTCCTCGGTAATGGCCCGCCCCATGACAATGTTCTCGCGCACACTGGCCGCCAGCAAGAACGGGTCTTGCGGCACCAAGCCCACGTCGGCACGGAAATGTTCGTCGCTGAAATGGGCCAGGGGTACGCCATCCACTGTGATGTCACCCGATTGCGCCTGGTAAAAGCGCAGCAACAGGCTTAGCAAGGTGGATTTGCCACTACCGGTGTGCCCCACCAGAGCGTAAAACCCACCGGCGGGGATTTCCAGGCTCAGGTCGTGCAGGACAACAGTTCCAGAGTTGTAGCCAAACCGGACCTTCTCCATGCGCACAGCACCCTGGAAAATCCGCTCAGGGCCGGCCACCGCCGGCGGGCGGTCTTGTTGCAGCAGCGTGTCCACCCGTGCCGCTGCCACAATCGCCTGCTGCAGTTGCCCGAATTGCAGGGTAATCTGGATCAGTGGGTCCACCACCCGGCCCAGGTAGCTGACAAAGGCATAGAGCACGCCAATCTGCAGAGCGTTGATCCCACTTTGCCCAAAGCGGTAGATCACGGCGGCGAGCAGCAACACATTGATGAAGTCCAGCATGGGGCGCAACAACCAGGCATTGACACGCATCTCGGCAATGCGGGCGCCGAGATGTTGCTGGTTGGTGTTGTCAAACTTCTGGCGAAAGCGTGCCTGCGCGTTGCTGGCCTGTAGCACCGGCATGCCGGCAATCGACTCCGACATCTGGGCATTGATGTCGCTGCGTTTCTGCCGTGCCCGTGACACGGCGGGTGCGCTCCAGCGCTGGTAAAACCAGACGATCACCACCACCGCGGGCACCAGCGTGAGCACAATCAGCATCAAGCGCCAGTCCAGCCAGGCCATGGCGGCGAACGCACCCAACACCACGATGCTGCTGTCGAGCATCACAAAAAGCACCTGTACATACAGGTTTTTCACCTGTTCAGTGTCATTCGTTACGCGGCTCACCAGTTGCCCCGTGATGGACTTGTCAAAGAATGCCATCGGCAAGCCCAGCACATGGCCGTAGACTTCTTCGCGCAAACGCCGTACCGAGCGCATGGCTACACCGGCCAGGCGCGTCAATTGGATGTAGCGGATAACGCTGGCCACAGCACCCGCAATCAGGATGCCGCCCAGCAGCGAGCCCACTTCCAGCATGTCAAAACGACGTGGCACCAGCGTGTGGTCAATGAAATACTTGCCCAGCAAGGGCCCCGCTGCTTCCAGCAGCGCCGCCACAATCAGCCAGCCGCAGCCCTTCCAGACATGGTGCTGCTCTGATCGGGCAGCGTGCAGCAGCAGGGCGATGGCTTGGCGCGTGTTACGCGGCGAGGGTGTGGCTTCAGTCTGCATTTAGACTTGCCTCCAGCTGTTGGTAGCGCCATTGGGCGGCGTACCAGCCGCCAAGCGCAATCAGGCTGGCATGGTCGCCCTGCTCGACGATGTGGCCGTCTTTGAGCACCAGAATGTGCTCGGCATCCATCACGGCGCTCAGGCGGTGGCTAACAATGACGGTGGTTTTGTTCCGGCTGGTTCTACGCAGCTCATGCAGATGGCGCAGGATGTTGGTCTCGGTCTGGGTGTCGACGGCCGACAAGGCATCATCCAGCAACAGCAGCGATGCATCCGCCAGCAGCGCGCGGGCGATCGCCACGCGCTGGCGCTGCCCGCCTGAAAGCGAAACGCCCTTCTCCCCGACCGGTGTGTCGTAGCCCTGGGGCATGCGTGCGATGTCTTCGTCGATGCAGGCCAGATGGGCCGCGTTTTCGATCTCGGCACGGGTGGCACCTGCCTTGGCCAGCCCGATGTTTTCGGTAACCGACGCCGAAAAGAGAAAAGGCTCTTGCGGCACCCAGCTCAGGGCCTGGTGCAGGGTGTCCAGTTTGTAGTCAGCCAATGCATGTGCGCCCCAACCGATAGTGCCCTCGTTGACGGCATACTGGCGCAAAATCAGGCGTACCAAAGTGGATTTTCCAGCACCGGTGGGACCCACCACGCCCAGCGTGTGACCGGCCATCAGACGCACATCGATACCGGACAGGGCCAGCGCCTGATGACCCGGGTAGGAAAATGAAACCCCCTGGAACACTAGCCCCCCCAGCGGCGCCCCGGTCTGTGTTCCACGGTCATCGATTGACAGCGGCGTATCGAGCGTTGGCTGCAGGCGCCCCCAGGCAGCCCGTCCCCGCTCCATTAGCGACAACACCCAGCCGGCCGCAAACATGGGCCAAATCAACTGGCCCAGGTACATGCTGAACGCCGTCAGCGCGCCGATGGTCAAGGCGCCCTGCCAGACCAGCGTGCCGCCCAGCCCCAGTGTGAGCACCGTGGCGCTCACCAGCGTAATACCCACCGCCGGCTCGAACGCTGCCTCCCAACGCTGCGCCCGCAGGCTGGCGCTGGCCGCGTTTTCGGCCAGCTCGGAAAAACGTGCGGCGCTGCGCGCTTGCAGTCCCAGCGCACGCAAGGTGCGCACACCCGTGAGTGTCTCCTGCACATGATCGTTGAGTTTGCCAAAGCGTTCCAGCGAGTCCCTGGAAGCCTGGTGAATGTGGGAGGAGATGCGCCAGAATGCGAACGCCATGAAGGGAAACGGCAGCAGGGCCGCCAGGGCCAGTCGCCAGTCAATGCCGAGTGTCATCATGGCCACCACCATGATCAGGGTCAGCGTGCCGTCAAACCCGGCCAGCATGGCTTCGCCCGAGGCCATTTCCACCGCGTCGATGTCGTTGGTGGCCAGGGCCATCAGGTCACCGGTGCCACGCTGGTGAAAGAAGTGCGGTCCTTGCAGACACAGGCGCGCGTAGAGGCGTGTTCGCAGCTCAGCCCCAAGGCGGTAGCTGGCAGCAAAAAGCTGCAACCGCCAGGCTACACGCAGAAAATAGATCAACACGCCAGCCAGCACCAACCAGCCCAGTTGCCCAACCAACGCAGTGTTGTCCAGCCGCCCGGCTGCCAGGCCGTCCACGATATGGCCCACATGGCGTGGAATGAAGACAGTGAGCGCACTCACCGACGCCAACATCAGCGCCGCCAACAAATAGGGGCGCCAGTTCTGGCGCACGTAGCGCGCGATCAGGCCTGTCAGGGTCATGGGATTGCGCCGTGATGGCGCTAAGACTTTGGGAAGAGGCGGATTTTAGGGTCGAATCGACAGAAGCAGCTACCTTTTGCGCGCAAGGTCTCATTTTGGAGCCCAATTGGTCATTTGAGCGCGTCACGGAGGCTCATTTTGGTGCTGACATTGACCATCCCGCGCAACAAGAAATGGGCCCAGCCCATCCAGTGCTTGAGAGTTCCAAATGCATGTTCTAAGGTGCTCCCTTTGACGGTCATGATCGAACTAAAGCAGTCGGTAAGGTTCACTCAATATGTTTGGCAGGCCTCATTCGAGCCTGGGTTATACGCCATGGAGCTGGACTGCCCAGTACACGGCGACGGCCAACTGAATGGCGAATGCTGCAAACCGGGCAGTTACTGCGGCCGACGATGTGGACGTGAGGTGAATGGTGGACTGGACGATGCGCGCAGCGAGCACAACGTAGGCAAGTGGATCGGTGACGCTAACACGCAGGACCCGCATCGCATGGTGCAATGCGCGTCCCATCCGGATGTTCTGTGGGTGCAGCACCATTGCGGGATTTATCGCTCAAGTAATGGCGGCATCTTTTGGACCGCGATTGCAGCTCCTGTGCCCTCAGGTTTTGGTTTTGCTGTGGCCGGTGATCCGACTGATCCACTTCGTGCATGGTTTGCACCGGCGCAGGCGGATAGTCATCGTTATCCGGTGGACGCAAAGATGGTGGTTACCCGCACCGATGATGGCGGCGCCACCTTCAGAGTTCTGGACAACGGGTTGCCCGAGCGCGATGCTTACCACCTGGTTTACCGCCATAGCATGGAGCTGGCGTCGGACGGACACACGCTGGCCCTTTCGTCTACCACCGGAGGGTTGTGGATCAGTTCTGATCAGGGCGAACACTGGCACTGTGTTTCGCGCGATTTACCACCCGTCGCGGCCTTGTCCTGGGTTGCCACTGATTAGCGGGTTCGCAGCAAGGGGGCCGGTTTGCGCGTTACACCAACCGCCAGCCCACCCGCGAATCAGTGATCACCCCACACCTCGCGTGCTGTCTCCACCACCAGCCGCAGTTTGGCGCGCTGCGCTTCGACGGCAATGTCGTTGCCGTGCACAGTGCTGCTGAAACCGCACTGCGGCGACAGCGCAAGTTGTTCCAGCGGTGCGTAGCGCGCCGCTTCGTCAATGCGACGTTTCAGATCGTCCTTGCTTTCCAGCGCACCAAATTTGGTGGTGACCAGGCCCAACACCACGGTCTTGCCTTTGGGCAGATAGCGCAGCGGCTTGAAGTCGCCGCTGCGGTCGTCGTCGTACTCCATCAAGTAGGCGTCCAGATTCATCTCTTTGAGCAGGGCTTCGGCGACCGGTTCGTAGTTGCCGCTGGCGGCGTGCGTGCTTTTGAAATTGCCACGGCACAGGTGCATGGCCAGCAGCATGCCGGGCGGTTTTTGCGCCACCACCAGGTTGATGAACCTGGCGTAGCGATGCGGCAGCTCGTTGGGGTCATCACCGCGCGCTTTGGCTGCATCGCGCATTTTGACGTCGCACAGATAGGCCAGGTTGGTGTCGTCCATCTGCACATAGCTGCAACCGGCGGCGGCCAGGCTGCGCAACTCGTCGCCATAGGCATTGGCCACGTCCTGGTAGAAATCAGGGTCAAGCTCCGGGTAATGCTGCTGGCTGATGCCGGCCCGGCCGCCGCGAAAGTGCAGCATGGTGGGAGACGGGATGGTCACCTTGGGTGTGTTGCCGCTGGCGACCTGGCTCTTGAGGTACTGAAAATCTGCCAGCTGGATGTCTTTGACGTGGCGCACCTTGTCGATCACGCGCATCACCGGCGGTGCCAGCTCTTCGCTGCCGTCGGGCTTCCTGATCGTCACCGGGATGTCGGTCTTCACGCCGCCGAGCTTTTCGAGGAAGTCGATGTGAAAGTAGGTGCGGCGGAACTCGCCGTCGGTGATGCTCTTCAAGCCCACATCTTCCTGAAAC
>JANXLW010000233.1 GCA_025354965.1 Betaproteobacteria bacterium | reverse complement strand
TCATCGAGTGCACCGGCTGCAGCAAAGACGCTGCCGGCAAAGCCGTGGAAGTGCACGCCACCTTGGTGCCCGACACCAAGAGCGGCACGCCGGGCAGCGATGCGGTCAAGGTCAAAGGCGTCATCACCTGGATCGCCGTGGCCGATGGCCTTGCGGTTGAAGTGCGCCTGTACGACCGCCTGTTTCTGGAAGCCCAGCCCGATGCCGGCGGCAAGGACTTCATCGAAGGCCTGAACCCCAACAGCCTGAAAGTGGTGACCGCGTTTGTGGAACCGTCACTGGCCAGCGCCAAAGCCGATGACAAGTTTCAGTTTGAACGGCATGGGTATTTTGTCGCGGATCGGGTGGATCACACGAGCGCGAAGCCGGTGTTTAATCTGGCTGTGGGGTTGAGGGATGGGTGGGGGAAGTAGAGCCATGCAGACAACCGTCTACTTTCGCAACGATGTCATGGTCAAACGGCCATACATCAGGCCGGAATGGATTCTTCTTGCCCTGTCCAACCCCGTGCGTCGCGAGATCCAAGCTGATGACGGTCGCATCCGCCATTGGGTTTGGATTGAGGAACTGAGCCGCTATTTGCGCGTGGTCACACTTGAAGACAGCACAACCGTGCACAATGCATTTCCAGACCGGAGGTTCTCGCCATGAAGATTTCTTACGACAAAGCAACCGACTCTCTATATATCCACCTGGCGGACCGCGCCTCCGTGGACTCTGACGAAGTGAAAGATGGTGTCGTACTCGACTTTGATGCCAACGGTGCGTTGGTCGGTATCGACGTGCAGCACGCCAGCGAGCGTGCAGACCTCAACAATTTGTCGTTGTCCAAATTGCCTTTTGGGGAGCTATTGGCGGCATGAGGCGGAAAAAATGGCTCAACCTAAAGCAAGTCGCTCTGCCTCAACCCATCCGGCAACGGCGCAGGACAGGATTTCCCAAGCCTTGAAACACGCATCCAGCCATGCTAAAAGGCAGCTCGCAGCGCAAGGGCTGAAGTTACCTACCCAAAATTGGACCGGCTCGGCGGTGCGCAATCCTGTTGCATGAAAGTCGCGTAAGCGGTGGCTAATCGGTTCGATCATGCGCCGGGCAAGCCGGTGTTTAATCTGGCGGTGGGTTGATGAATGGTTGGGGGAAGTAGCTTCAATGCACAATGGCACCAACACTGAACTTTTCTAAACAAATCATCCTGCCCAATGACTGCCGTACAACTCTCCGCCGACACGATCAAAGCCACAAGCGCTTTTGTCAAGCGTGTGGCCGAAACCTATCCCACACAGCAAGCCATTTTGTTTGGTAGCCGTGCACGTGGCACGGCGCATGACGAAAGCGACGCAGACGTGGCCATCATTCTCAAAGGCATGCCCGGTCATTTCATCAAAACCAAAATGGCGATGAACGACATTGCCTATGACATCTTGCTGGACACTGGCATCCGCATCCAGCCACTGCCCGTGTGGGAAGACGAATGGGCACACCCCGAGCGCTATTCAAACCCTCACCTGCTGCAAAACATCGCGCTAGAAGGCATTGCACTGTGAACGCGCAGGAGTTGATGGCAAAAGCCCGCCGCGCACTCGCAAGTTCGAATAAACTTTTGCAGGACAAAGATGGCGACGGTGCCTGCAACCGCGCGTACTACGCGATGTTTGACGCAGCCCGCGCAGCACTTATCGCGTCCAAAGCGCCCGTGCAACCGGAAATTGCCAAAACCCACAGCGGCCTGATAGCCGCCTTCTCCCTCCACCTGGTTAAACCCAATCTGTTCCCAATCGACCTTGGCCGTTCACTGAACAGAGCTGAAGACTTGAGACTGGTAGCGGACTACAAAGGCGACTCCATTGCTACGGAAGAAGCACAGTGGGCCGTGCAACAAGCCCAAGCATTTGTGGACGAAGTGGAAAAGCGGTTTATGGCGGGTTGATTCAGGTCGTGGTGGAGCAATGGTACGAGGCGCAAAGCGCCGGACTGGGGGAGCGACTCCTGGTTGAGGCTGTTCACGCTTTTGGTTTGATTCGGCAGTTTCCCATGGCCTGGCATCCCCCTGAGCGCCAACACCCGGCGTTGTCGATTTTAAAAACCTGATCGCCGCTACTCAGGCTATAGCTGAAACGCTGAGCAAAAGTTAACCCCACCATGCCCATCAAAACATTTACCAGCGGCCGCATCCGACGGGCCAACTACGATCCTGTATCGCGCCAGTTGGACCTGCATTGGGACAACCAGACTGTGCTGGCCTACAAGCATGTGCCGGGCGAGGTCTATCGACGGCTTTGCAGCGCGCCCAACCCGGCTACCTATTGGGAGGACCGGATCGCCGAGGAGTATCCGAAAGGCATTCCGATGACGTCCGCTGCTGCTGCCGATGGCGCCAAGAACTTCAATGACCTGTTTGGGGGCGGGGACTAGTACTCAGACACAGAGGTATCGGAACAAAATGAAAGTGATGGATTCGCACTCAGGCCTAGGCGCAAACCGCAGACATAGCCGCAGCTATGGCGCGGATTTGCAACGACGGCATGGGAGCGAAGACGCGCTTTCATGTTTCGATATTTCTGGGTTTGAGTACCAGCAACCTG
>JANXLW010000176.1 GCA_025354965.1 Betaproteobacteria bacterium | reverse complement strand
CGAGCATCGGGTTGGATGCGATGCGCTCGTGTGTCACGGCCCAGCGAAAAACCGACTTGACCCGCTGCAGCACGCGGCCGGCCTGGTCGCCGGCGCCGCGTGCCTCGATCTTCTTCACCGCCGCCATGACTTCGCCGGGCTTGATGCTGGCCATCGGCCGCGAACCAAGCGCCGGGAAAATGTCGGCCGCCAGTGATGCCTGGACGCGCTCCGCCGTCACCTCCACCCAGCGGCCGGCTTGGTGTTTGAGCCAGTCGCGTGTCACTGCTTCCAGCGTATTCGTTGCCTCATGGACGGCTTGAACTTTGGCAGCCTTGCGCAGTGCGCCCGGATCGTTGTCCGACTGGATCACCTTGCGGGCGGCTGTAGCCTGGTCGCGGGCTTGCTTGAGGCTCACGGCCGGGTACACCCCAAAGGCAAGGCGGTTTTCTTTGCCGCCGTGGCGGTACTTCATGCGCCAGTAGCGGCCGCCTGCTTTGGTCAGCTCCAGGTAAAGGCCGCCGCCGTCGAAGTACTTGCCGGGCTCGGACAGGTTGCGCAGCTTTGCATCGCTCAATTTCATGGTGCATCCTTTGTGTTGTGGGGGCACATTTGGGGGCATTTTTACCACAGTCAACTACAACATCAAGGATTCATGCGGGTTCCAGGCTTATTTGCGATTCCTGTCGGCGGACCAGCCGCGCGCCAACTGCGGCACGCTGATTTGCTGCCTCGACCGACTTACTCCTTACCCTTGAAGCCAAACCATTCGGCCAGTTTCTTTCTTATCAGAAACAGGAACAAAGAAAAGATGAGCAGCAGAACCTTGTCCCAAAAGGTCAAAAAAGCTTTCCAGGCGGCATCTGCAAGTTCAACTATGCCTTCAGTGAAAGCACCGACCTCGTTCACCCGAACTTTGACCTCCACCGACTTGGCTGATTTTGGTACCGGCGGGCCGCTGCAATCTTCTGAGCCGTAGAGTTCGACGTTTGCACCTACGGTGAAAGTGCCAGCTTTAATGGGTATCAACTTGAATCGGACTTCTGATCCACTCGGGTCAATTTTTTCGCATTCGCTTTGTTTGGGCTCCACATCAATTCCAAGCGTAAAAGGCGTCACCCTGGCTGTTTCACCTGCCGCTCCAAGCGGCTTTGTTTGTGTCGCCATGCCCGGCTGGGCTATCGGCGCATTGGCAGAGTGGCCAATCCATACCGAGAGTTCACCGGGGTTGCCCGGAATCTCCAGTTGTTCATTGGCCGCAACAGTAACGCTGTAGTTCTCCAGGTTGGCCTTTTTACGCTCAACGGAAAGCGGCGCCCCGGTACCGGTGGCGCCATTGGCGGGCGCGGCTTTCTTCTTGAAGTGGGGCTTGCCTGAGTCATTGCCGCCGCCCACCGTCGCGTTGACAGGGGCGGGGTCCCGACCTGGCAATTCCTCTTTCTTGCCACAAGCGGACAGGTCCACCGCCAACATCAGACCCAATGAAGTTGCTGCAAGCAAGCAACCAGTTCCGCCCTGATCCAGTCTTTGAGTTTTCATTTACTTTTGTGACGAATGAATCCACTGAACGTGGTGACGCTCAGCACGGCCATTGTGCTCAATGTAGTTCAGCTGGGGGGGTGCCTTTGCCAACCAACAAATAGCCTTGAAGCAATCAAGGTTTATCAACGCGGGGGTTACCCAAGTTGCATTTGAAGCAGCAGAATTAGCCGGATCAAAATACCGAGGTCCAACATGCCTGACATTGCAATGACAGTCATTTCTCCCGAGATGATTTCGGGTCGCGGTGAATTGGGGCAGTATGACCTCGACAGATTCGACAAAAAATGTCTGGCGCAAGGTGATTCGTGGTTCTCGATCGGACACCTGCCTCCGTGGTCCACGACCAACCTGCTGCAGCAAATGGTGCTATCGAAATCGGTCGTTGCCGTGAACTGTGCGCGTCCTGGTATAGAGCTATCGCACATGACCGATGGCACCAACCAGCAAGAGTTTCTAAGGCTGTTGCGTGGTCCATTGGCCTATCGATGGGACGGCATTCTTTTGTCCGGTGGTGGTAACGACATGATTGACGCGGCGCTATCGTCGGCGGCAAACTCGCCGGATCAACGCCTGCTCCTGAATACCGCGGAGTGGCCCACTGCGATTCCTGCCGGTTCCGAAGGCAGTGCCTTCATCAGTGAATCAGGTTGGCAATCTTTCATGTCGCACATGAACGACGTCTTCGATCAGTTCGTGGAAGAGCGCGACAGGGGCGTCAACAACGGCGTGCCGATTTTTTTTCACACCTACGACTTCCTGACACCTCGCAATGCCCCGGCCGGGCCGGGTTTTGGCCCATGGCTGTATAAAGCGATGAATGACGTCTATGGTATTTCCCCGTTTTATTGGCAAGCGGTAGCGGACGAGTTCCTCAGGCGTCTTCGTACCCTGCTGCAGGGCATTGTGAACAATCGGCCCGGTAAGAACCTGCATCTGATTGAATCCCTCGGTACCCTCGCCGCTGCACGCCCGGGTACACCAAGTGTAGACGGCGACTGGGAGAATGAAATTCATCCGACTCCGCACGGCTATAGCCTGCTGGCCAGAAAATGGAGAGCAGAGCTTGACGCCACTTTGTGACTGATCAGCGCGGGTTGGCCCTGATCAACAATGCGCTGGTGAACTTTCCAACGCCACTTTTTTGATTGAAAACGACAAGCGGCATATTAAAAGTTCCGCGGTGAATGGGGAGATTCTCCGGCCTGGAATTCGACGCGTCCGTCGACAATGGTGTAGCGCACACGCCCCGGTAATTCGTAGCCCGAGAAAGGCGTATGTTTGCCCTGGCTGCGCAACGCCGCGGGCTGCACGGTCCAAGCCGCAGTGGCGTCAAACACGCACAGGTCGGCGACCCCACCGACCAGCAGTCGGCCGACCCGATTCTGCCGTTTACCCAATGATGCCCCCAGCACAGCCGCTGGAGCGCTGGTGATTACCGCCAGAGCGCGTGCCAGACTGACTGCGCTGTCGGCACTCCATTTGAGCGCCAGACTGAGCAGCAATTCGACACCAGTAGCGCCCGCTTCGCTCTCGGCAAACGGCAAAGCCTTGGCATCTTCGTCCACCGGCGTATGGTCCGACACCAACGCGTCGATGGCGCCGTCGGCCAGGCCCGCCCGCAAGGCATCGCGGTCGCGCTGCTGGCGCAAGGGTGGATTGAGCCGGGCGCGGCTGTCAAAGTAGCCGATGTCACCGTCTGTCAGGTGCAGTGAATTGATGCTGACGTCACAAGTCACGTTCAAGCCGTCCAGCTTGGCCTGGCGCACCAGCGCCACACCAGCGGCACTGCTGAGTCGACACAGGTGCACGCGCGCGCCGGTGGCTTTCATCAGCTCAAAAATGGTGTGCAGCGCAATCGTTTCGGCTGCTACCGGCACGCCGCTCAAGCCCATGCGCGTGGCCAGCGCGCCGCTGGCCGCCACGCCCTGCCCGAGGAAAAAATCCTGTGGCCGCAGCCACACGGCATAACCAAAAGTGCTGGCGTACTGAAACGCGCGCTGCATCACCTGCGTGCTGGCCAGCGGCACCTCGGCCTGGCTGAAAGCAACACAACCAGCCTCGGTCAAATGCAGCATCTCGCTGAGGGTCTCACCGGCAAGGTTTCGGGTCAAGGCGCCCAGCGGGTAAACGCGGGACTGGTGCAGTTTTTCGGCCCGGTAGCGCAGCATTTCGACCAGACCGGGCTCGTCCAGCACTGGGTCAGTGTCGGGCGGACAGACCAGGCTGGTAACGCCACCGGCCACAGCGGCGGCCAGTTCCGACTCCAGCATGCGCTCGTGCTCATGCCCGGGCTCACGCAAACGCACCGCCAAATCCACCAGGCCGGGCGCCACGATGCAGCCGCTAGCGTCGATGGTCTGACCGGACTGAAAATCCGCAGGGATGTTTTTGATAGCCGCCACTGCGCCATCGGCCAGAGCCACATCAGCAATCTCATCGAAGCCACTGGCTGGATCAATCACCCGGCCGCCCTTGATGAGAATATTTGTCATCGTTTTCATATCAGGCCTCGTTCCCCGCCACAATGCTCATCGCCGCCATGCGCACCGCAATGCCAAATGTCACTTGCTGCATGATCACACTCTGGCCGCCGTCCACCACGGCCGAGTCAATCTCCACGCCCCGGTTGATCGGGCCCGGATGCATCACGATGGCGTCGGGTTTGGCCAGTTGCAGCCGCTCGGGCGTCAGTCCAAAGCTCTTGAAAAATTCCTGCGTCGACGGTAACAAGGCGCCACTCATGCGCTCGTTTTGCAGGCGCAGCATGATGATGACGTCGCAACCACGAATGCCTTCTTCCAGCGTGTGACAGACGCGCACGCCCATTTGCGCCATGTCCGATGGCACCAGGGTCTTGGGCCCGACCACCCGTACCTCGGCACAACCGAGCGTGGTCAGGGCGTGAATGTCAGAGCGTGCCACGCGCGAGTGCAGTACATCGCCGACGATGGTCACCGTCAGGTTGGAAAAATCCTTCTTGTAATGCCGGATCGTGTACATGTCCAGCAGGCCCTGCGTCGGGTGCGCGTGGCGGCCGTCACCGGCATTGATCACGTGCACATGCGGCGCCACGTGCTGCGCGATCAGATACGGTGCACCCGATTCACTGTGCCGCACCACAAACAAGTCGGCCGCCATGGCACTCAGGTTGGCAATGGTGTCGAGCAGCGTTTCACCCTTGGCAGCCGACGAGCGTGAAATGTCCAGGTTGATGACATCGGCACTAAGCCGGGTGGCGGCAATCTCGAACGTGGTACGGGTGCGAGTCGAGTTCTCAAAGAACAGGTTGAACACGCTTTTGCCACGTAACAGCGGCACTTTTTTTACCTCACGGTCATTGACGCTGACGAAATTTGCCGCGGTGTCGAGTACCTGGGTCAGGATGCTCTTGGGCAAGCCCTCGGTTGACAGCAGGTGAATCAATTCACCATGTTTATTCAGTTGGAGATTGCGCTTGTACAACATGGCTTAACGAGCCTCCACGTTAAAACTGAAAACCCCGGCTTCGCTGCGCGCCAGGGCCAGCGACTGGGAGGCCGGCAAGGCGACGCGGGCAGCACAAAAGTCGGCTTGAATCGGCAACTCGCGACCGCCGCGGTCCACCAGCACGGCCAGCATGACACTGGCTGGCCTGCCGAAGTCAAACAGTTCGTTGATCACGGCGCGAATGGTGCGCCCGGTGTACAGCACATCATCGAGCAGCAGGATGTGCGCTTCGTTGACGTCAAAGGCAATCTGCGTCTGCGCTGCGGCCGTCATGCCGCGCCGCGAGTAGTCATCGCGGTGCATGCTGGACGAGATGACGCCGGGACGTTCCGGCAGACTCATGTCCTGCTGCAATCGCTCTGCCAACCAGACACCGCCCGACGCAACGCCGACCAGCCGCGTGCCGGGACGCCACATGGCGCGCACGCCTTTTAGCAACTCAAGGTAAAGCGCCTGCGCGTCCAGCACCAGTGTGCTCATGGAATACTCCTTAAAAATTGTTCCAAAATAATGCAGGCAGCGGCGGCATCGGCGTCTTTGGCGCCCATTTGCAACGCTTCGGTGGTGCTGTAGCGCTCGTCCACTTCAAACACCGGCAGCTTGAATCTGCCGTGCAACTGGCGTGCAAAACGCCGGGCTCGCAGGGTGTTCTCGTGCTCGGCACCGTCCGGGTGAAACGGAACGCCCACCACCAGCGCGTCGGGCTGCCATTCCTTGATCTGCAGTGCTACCTTGACGAAGCGGGCGTCGCCTTCGGTGGCGATGGTGCCCTGAGGCTGCGCCGTGCGCAGCAGCCGGTTGCCGACTGCAAAGCCGGTGCGTTTGATGCCAAAATCAAGTGCCAGAAAAGTTTGCAGTTGCAATGGCACAGATTTCGGCAGTTCACTCATGCACGCCCCACGTCGGGCGAAAGCATCCACGACTCAAAGCCGAGCAAGAGCAAGGCCTGGTCATAGCGCTGCGCCACCGGTGTATCAAAAATGATGCTGCTGCTGGCGGCAACGGTCAACCAGCTATTTTCTGACAGTTCGGACTCAAGCTGACCTTCACCCCAGGCGGCGTAACCCAGCGACACCAGCACTTTGCGGGGTCCGGCCCCGCTGGACAGCGCTTCCAGAACGTCCTTGGAGGTGGTCATCTCGAGGCCGCCGGGAATCGTCATGGTAGAGGCGTAGACCGACTCTGCCGGCTTGTCAACGCCAGGCGAAGAGTGCTCATGCAAGACAAAACCGCGCTCGGTCTGCACCGGGCCGCCCTGAAATACCGGCGCGTTTGAAAGATCTGCGCGGCGCAGCGGCAGGTCAACCTTTTCAAACAAGCGTTTCATGTCGATATCACAAGGCTTGTTGATCACCAACCCCAACGCGCCGCGCTCATTGTGCTCGCAGACATAGACCACGCTGCGCGAAAAAACCGCATCCTGCAAACCGGGCATGGCGATCAAAAAATGATTCGTCAGGTTGGTAAGAGCAAAATCTGCGGGCATGCAATTATTTTAGCGGTGAACATGAACAAACAATTCGAAACCGGTTTGATGTGGTTCCGCCGCGATTTGCGTGTGACCGATAACGCCGCGTTGTGTCTGGCGCTCAAAGCCTGCCGAAAATTGCACTGTGTTTTCGTTTTTGACACAGAAATACTCGACCCATTGCCCCGCGCCGACCGGCGGGTGGAGTTCATTCGCGAATGCTTGTGTGAACTGGACGAAAATCTGCGCCGGTTGTGTGGCGCAGCGGGCTCTGGCCTGATCGTTCGGCACGGCGCGGCCGCGCAAGAAATTTTGAGCTTGGCCACTTCACTGCGGGTACAGGCGGTCTTTGCCGCGCACGACTACGAACCACTGGCGATCCAGCGTGACGCCCAAGTTCTGGGCGCCCTGGTCGACGCCGGTATTGCCATGCACACCTGCAAAGACCACGTCATCTTTGAAGGCCGCGAGATCCTGACCCAAGCCGGCACGCCCTACAGTGTTTTCACACCTTACAAGAACCGCTGGCTGGCCACCGTCGCGCAGCATCGTCTGCCGCCACACGACACCGCCCCATTCGCCATCGCCCTGACGCCGCGACCGGAAGGTTTGCAACAAAATGTCCCGACGCTGGCTGATATTGGCTTTCATAAATCCAATCTGAGCGAACTCAAAATCCCCACTGGAGAGTCGGGCGGACGCAAGCTTTTTGAAGACTTCTTTGAGCGCATGGACCACTACCATGAAACACGGGATTTCCCGTCAGTCAAGGGCCCCAGCTACCTTGGCGTGCATTTGCGCTTTGGCAGCGTATCGATCCGTCAGTTGGTTGCGGTTGCCTTACAACGCCAGGCGCAAGGCAGTCTCGGTGCTGCCGTATGGTTAAGCGAGCTGATCTGGCGTGACTTTTATTTTTCCATTCTGGCCAACTTTCCCCATGTGGCGCAAGGTGCCTTCAAGCGCGAGTACGACGCCATTCAGTGGGAGCATGGCAAGAACGCCGAGACACTGTTCAACGCCTGGTGCGAAGGCCGCACCGGCTATCCGCTGGTGGACGCCGCCATGGCCCAAATCAATCAGACTGGCTATATGCACAACCGTTTGCGCATGGTGGCGGGCAGTTTTCTGGTGAAAGATCTGGGTATTGACTGGCGCTGGGGTGAGCGATACTTTGCCCGCCAGCTCATTGACTTTGACCTGTCGGCCAACAACGGCGGCTGGCAATGGGTCAGCTCCAGCGGCTGCGACGCACAACCTTATTTCAGAATCTTCAACCCGGTAAGTCAGAGCGAAAAGTTTGATAGCGCGGGCAAGTTCATTCGCCGCTATCTCCCGCAGCTGGCGCCGCTACCCAACAAGGTTTTGCACGCACCCTGGAGTGCCAGCGCTGCGCAATTGCAAATGGCAGGAGTGACACTGGGCCAAAACTACCCGGCGCCGATCGTGGCACACGATGCGGCACGGGCCCTGACCCTGCAACGCTATGCGGTTGTGAAGAAATAATTCCGATAGAATCAAGCACCGGGCCCAAGCAATTGCGGCCCGGTTTTTTTTGGAGCCCGCGTCATGGAAATTTTCGACTACGACAACATTCTCCTATTGCCGCGTAAATGTCGCGTGGAGAGCCGTTCCGAGTGCGACGCCAGCGTAGCACTTGGCCCGCTCCGCTTTCGCATCCCGGTGGTACCCGCCAATATGAAGACCGTGGTGAACGAGACCCTCTGTGTCTGGTTGGCGCAAAACGGCTACTTTTACGTGATGCACCGCTTCCACCTGGATAACGTGCAATTCGTCAGGGACATGAAGGCGCTGGGCTTGTACGCGTCCATTTCTCTGGGCGTGAAGAAAGCCGACTATGACACGGTTGACCAGTTGCTGGCACTTGGCCTGAGCGTCGAATACGTCACCATCGACATTGCCCATGGCCACGCCGACAGCGTGCGCAACATGATTGGCTACCTGAAAGAAAAGATGCCGACCACTTTCATCGTCGCCGGCAATGTCGCGACGCCTGAAGCGGTTATTGATCTGGAAAACTGGGGCGCCGACGCCACCAAGGTTGGCATTGGTCCCGGCAAAGTCTGCATCACCAAACTGAAGACTGGTTTTGGTACTGGCGGCTGGCAGCTCAGCGCTGTCAAATGGTGTGCCCGGGTGGCCACCAAACCGATCATTGCCGATGGCGGCATTCGTGAACACGGTGACATTGCCAAGTCGATCCGTTTTGGCGCCAGCATGGTGATGATTGGCTCCATGCTGGCCGGTCACGAAGAAAGTCCCGGTCAGACCGTGGAGGTGGACGGCAAACGATATAAGGAGTATTACGGTTCTGCCAGCGACTTCAACAAAGGAGAATACAAGCACGTTGAAGGCAAACGTATTCTGGAGCCGATCAAAGGCACGCTGGCCGAAACCTTGATCGAGATGGAGCAGGATGTGCAAAGCTCCATCAGTTACGCCGGTGGCAAGAAGCTGATGGACATCCGCAAAGTGAACTACGTCACCCTGGGCGGCGACAATGCTGGCGAGCACCTGCTGATGTAGAGTAGCGCCGTGCCCGGTGAGTGCCACGACGGGGGTACATTCATGGCAACAGCTCGATGTGCAAAACAAGTGATGGATACGCCGCATGCGCGAATGCTGGTAGCAGCATTTTTCTGCCTGCTAGCCTTCACCGGCGAGGCGGCGTTCGGCGCCGATCAGAAAGTGGATATTGCCGTACAGCAAAGCGGCGAGACTTTCATCATCGACGCCACCATCGATATTCAAGTCTCAGTGGAGACGGCGTGGGACGTCATGACTGATTTTGACCATATGACCACCATTCTTGGGACTCTGACTGTGAGCAAGGTAATCTGGCGCAACGGCAATAGCTGGATCGTGAAACAGGAGGGCGTCGCAAAGTACGGTCCATTTTCCTATTCGTTCGAGTCCGATCGGGAAATACAACTGGAGCCAATGAAGCGAATTGTGGCGAGAAACCTCTCCAGCACATTGACCCGGATGGACAGCGAGGCCGAGATTGTGCCACTCAATCACGGCGTGCAGATCAAATACCATATCGAGATGGTGCCCGGCTCACTGCTGGCTCGCATGTTCGGCTTGCCATTTGTGCGCCACGAGGTCGAGGAGCAGTTGCAAAGAATGGCGACAGAAATGACCGTGCGCCGCGACCGTGCCGAATCGGCAACAAAAGCTTCAGGATTGCAGGATTAGCGAGCGTTCATAAAGTTGATTGCTGCCGGTATCAACCCTGTGCAGGGAGCTTGATCGCTGCTTTTTTTCCATGGTGATCGCGCCGATCGGGCACATCGCATCGCACTTTGAGCAACCGGTGCAACGCTCCTCGTCCTGAAGCACGGAAATTTTTCTCCATCCCTGTCGTTCGAAAGCGAACAGCCCGAGTTGACAGGCTGCAATGCAGCGTCCACATCCTGAGCAACGTGCGGCGTCAATGGTCGGAAGTTTGGCTGTCATCGCAAGGTAAAAGTTGAATTTGCTGCCCGCTAGGACTTCAGGAAGGTGGCCAATTTGGTGTCAAAGGTCGCAATGTGGGTCAGAAACCAAAGGGAGATGAATTCCTCCAGGTCTGCTTTGATCAAGTTGTTTTTGGCGATGTTTTGCGAAAATTGGTTGAGCTGTGAAATCAAGACATCGTGCTGCTTGACGTGCGCATCAATGTCGGGGTATGCGAGGCTGCGCATGAGGTCTTCCTCATGTGAAAAATGCGTCCGGGTGTATTGATAAAGTCTGATTGTGCTCAAGGTCTGCCCCTCGCGAGTGGTCGCCGCGATGACATCTGAAGCCCGCATGAGAAGTTCCCTATGCTGCTCGTCAATTGCAGGAACGCCAATGTTGTAACTGTCATCCCATGCCATCAGCGCGGAATATTGCGCAATCCTGGACTCGACCCAATGAAGCGCCGTGGTGTGGTCTTCAAAAATGCGACTCTCCACGCCGGCATCTTGATAACACTTGGCGAACTCGGGGGCCATCAATTGACCGCCCTCGACGTCAGGACCGAACACCAGTGCGGTGACCGGATTGGTGTTCGGATTTTGATATCTTGATTTAAGGTAGTCCGCGAAGTCAGCCACAGTTGACGGCGACCCCAGCGCATTGCGCTCGAAGGTAACGATCTGGCCCCACTTTCCCTGTTGCGCCAGTTTTGTAATCAGGTCGCTGATGACAGACGGTATCGCAGCAATCAGTTCTTTGTCAAAGGGTCCGGTGGCATGGGTCCTTAAAATCCGCCCTTCAATTTTGTAAGTGATCTCTCCGCGTGTTCCTGTAGGGCCATGAACTTTGGTTTCTGCAGTGCTTCGGACTTTTGCCATGGAATTGCCCCTTCTTATAGCATCGGCGATTGCTCAAGCTCTGAAAGGCCGAGTTTAATCAAATTGAGTAAGAGGCAAGCAGCGCCATCGCTGCTGCAACGGCGCTGTCTTGGGGGTGCAAGGCTGCCATACACATCCCTCAGTAACGCCGGGTCGTGGCGGCCACCGAAGGCGGAAAAGCAGCGCTGCCAGACAAATGCGCATTGATATCAAAAGTAAGTTGCTCCACCAAAAGCTGCTGTGCCTTGGCACGACCTTCCTCAGGCAGTGACTCGGTAATTTTCAGGGCAATGCCAATATTTTGCGTCAGCACGAGTTTCTGGTGGTACTCGCCCATTTTTAGCACGGTTTGGTTGTACAAATAGAAAAACACCGCTGCAAAAAAATGCGGTGACACAGCCTGCCATGTAAGCACGCAAGATGCCCTTGCCAACCATTGCCGGGATCAAGGCGAGCGCAACTTGTTGCGTTTGTTCTTGGTCCCGACCTCAAGAATGCGGGGATCATGTCTCAGGTTATCAGTAGCGCCACATTGGTTGCCACAGCCTCACGTTTCCTCGGCGCCAACCAAGCGATAGGCGGAGCTCCGAGCAACGCTCCGGCGATGGGAGCAACCCAGAAGAGCCAAAGCTGACCAACGGCCCAATCGCCTGCGAACAATGCGACGCCAGTGCTGCGAGCGGGATTAACTGAGGTATTGGTCACTGGAATGCTGACGAGGTGGATCAGGGTCAAAGCTAGCCCAATGGCGATGGGAGCAAAGCCTGCTGGCGCACGTTTGTCCGTGGCGCCGAGAATGACCAATAGAAAAAACATGGTCATGACCACCTCGCTGACCAGCCCTGCCAGCAAAGAGTAGCCGCCGGGTGAATGGGCACCGTAGCCGTTTGACGCGAAGCCCTTGGAAACATCAAAGCCCGCTGCGCCACTGGCAATGACATACAGTACCCCCCCTGCGACTATTGCGCCGAGCACTTGGGCTGCGATGTACGGAACGAGCTTGTTGGCCGGAAAGCGACCCCCTGCCCAAAGGCCGATAGAGACCGCCGGGTTCAGATGGCAACCTGAGATATGGCCAATGGCAAACGCCATGGTCAACACGGTTAGCCCGAAGGCAAGCGCGACGCCAAGCAAACCAATGCCTACGTTTGGGAAGGCAGCAGCAAGTACCGCGCTGCCACAACCGCCAAGGATCAGCCAAAATGTTCCAAGAAATTCCGCGCCGTACTGTTTCATTTGATTCTCCTGTGGTGAGTCGATCGAAGGTGAGGTTGTGACTATCCACGTTGCAAAGTATCGACCAATGCATTGAACGTCAAAAATTCGGAAAGTCGGGATTCTGTATCAATTGGTTGATACGCAAGCAAGGTCATAGTTGAAAAGGAGAAGTGGCTCCGCTTGTCTGAACAGCATTCCCCGATTTATAAGTGAACTGCGGGCGGGTTGCAAACGGTGCAGAGTTTTCCACGGCGGCGGTCGCTTGCGACGAACCGACCGACGCGGTGGGAAACTCGGGGTGCACCAAGGATTTCATTTTATGCAGCTTGCCTCATGGTGGGCAGGTTTGCCCAGTAAAACTCATCTGGCGTGGCGTCGTTAAGAC
>JANXLW010000151.1 GCA_025354965.1 Betaproteobacteria bacterium | reverse complement strand
AGCCCCAATTCCTGCGTCACTTCACCTGCGAGTGTGCCTGGGTATGACCAAGGTCTAAATTAGCTGCCGCGCTTGGCATCCATGCTCCAGGCTCCGGCGCCAAAAGCCGCCAGCATCAACAGACCACCGGCGATAGCCAGGTTTTTGAAAAACATGATCTGCTGCAGCGTCACCTGGTCGGAGGGAACGGTCCAAAACCTGTGAAAGAACAAAGCTGTCGCCAAGGTGAATGCGCACATGATCAAAGCCACCCAACGGGTCTGCAAACCGGCCAGCAGCGCCACCGAGCCGACCACTTCCACCACGATGGCAATGACGGCCGCCAACGCAGGGAAGGGCACAGCGGCAGAGCCGATATAGCTGGTAATACTGGCAAAATCACCGATCTTGCTGACGCCTTCAGGCAGGAACAGGAGCGCCACCAGCATGCGAGCAGCCAGGGCTAGCGGATTTTGAAAATTGGTCAGCACGAAGGATCCAGAAATCCAAACTGAAAGAATCAGTGCGGGTGGCTGACCTCGTAACTGGCTATTGCTTTTTTCAGATCGCTGTATTCTTCGCAGCCAAAAAAGCACAGCTTGTCCAGGGCCACCAGATGTTCCTTGGCCTTGGGCAGGTTGTTGGTCATCAAGTAGGCCTCTCCCATGTATTCATGGGCGCCGCGATGTTTTGGGTTCAGCCGCAAGGCTTCGTCGTAGTGGCTGAAAACGCTGCCCATGTCCGGGTTCGTTGACTTGCGCATGGAATAGGCATACAGATTGTGATAGTCGGCATTTTGCGAATCGCTGGACAGGGCTTTCAACAAGGTGGCTTGCGCTGCAGCCCAGTTCTTCTGGGCAATGGCTGCCCGGGCGGCCTGAATGACGGGATCGGCCGACACCGTGTCACCACCACCACCACCACCGCCGCCTCCGCCTCCGCCTGCCGCTTGCAGGGTGCAACACCAGCACAGCAAAGCTATTGCATAAATCCTGTTTCGGTACTTCATGGCGGGGTCTCCTGATGTTTAAGAGTGGCAGCGACAAATTACATGCATGTGATAACAATGTCATGCTGATGGTTGAGCGTGATCGAACTGATCGTAGTGACGCTGGCGCCAGTCTTGAGTGTGCGTAATTGAGCTACCGTCAAGGTCACGCTGTGACTGTGGTCGGCACTACCTTGAATGTCGTAGGTCTTGTCGGTTACCGAGTCAAGGTCTGCCAGCGCAATCGTCAGCACGTGCCCGTGGTTGGCGGCAATCGTGTTGCTGCACCCGACGCCGGCAGTGGCACCTGCGGCGCTGCTGTAGCTTGATCCGCCCCCGCCACAGGACTGAATCAGCAAGAGCGCCGTTGCGCCCAGAACCGAACCACAAAAACCTTTGCGCGTCATACCTGTTGCCATGCCTGCTCCTTGGTCTAACTCTTTTCTTCTCCCAAGTGAAGTTTGCGTGTACAGGCGTCACGAAAACAGGTCTCAATTGCGTGATTTCACGGGACCACATGCCGCAAAAGAGTTTCGACCATGGTCCATGACGGACAGTGTCGCCCGGCGGGCCGGCAGGCACCTCCGGGAACTAAAATTTCGTCAGTGAGCGAGTCAGAGAATCAGGCGTGCTGCACGGATTTTGTGGAGTTGGCAGGATTCTTCAGTCCGAAGTCCGCTGATTGCGACACATCGGCACGAAAATTATCTTCGACTTCATCGCCAAACTGGGATGCTACGTAGGCGCGCATGAACCACTTGAGAGGGTCATGCACCAGTGCATTGAGGTGGGTCCAACCGTTGCCAAACCACTCGATGAGAATGTCTTCCAGCGCGTACCATTCGTTGGACACGATTGGTCCGCCCTGCGACCAATCACTGGCTGGATGGAAGGTTAACGGATGCCAATATCCGCTTTCAGGGTCGTAGCCATCACCTGGTTTGGGTGGTTCTGGCAGGAGTTTCAATCCGCCCGATTTGGCCACCCAGAAATCCAGCAATGTACCGTCAAGTCTCTTCACGTTCATACGCGTCTCCTGCAGATTACCGTCGCGCTGTGCCTTGCATCCCTGCCCATTGTAGGTCGGGTGGCGGCAAAGTCCAGCGGCCTGAACTGCGTGACTTAAGGGTCCGATAGTCTCAAAAGCGATCAGACTTTGGTCCATGTCCAAATAACCACTGGCACTGTTACAGTTACCGTTTGCCATTGTTCACGAACCACAGCAAGCCTCTAATGAAGAAGAATGTTTTCAGCCGGTCATCGCTGTCCAGGCAATTTTTGATGGTGAGTTTTCCGATTTTGCTTGCCGGCACGTTGGCCATTGGCTGGTGGATAGGCCGTCAGGTTGAAGACAGTGTGGTGCACCGGATTGGTAGTGTGACTGCTCTTTACGTGGACAGCTTCGTGGCGCCGCACGTTCAGACTTTGCTTGCCCAAAATGAATTGTTGCCCCATGACAGGGATATGCTGACGGCCGATCTCAATGGCACCCCGCTCGGCAAGAAAATAGTAGCCCTGAAGATCTGGCGCAAGGACGGCTACGTATTGTTCAGCAACGATGCGGCTTCAATTGGCAAAAAATTCTCCATTGACGACGGACTGGTGACGGCGTTGTCGGGCAATATTTTTTCTGAAATCAGCGAGCGCTCCAGCGCCGAGCAGGCCGAGCACGGGCAACCCATGGCGCGCCTGATCGAGACTTACACGCCGATCCACGCTGATCGCACTGGCGACGTCATTGCCGCGGCCGAATTTTATGTAAAACCCGACGATGTGGATCGCGAAGCCGGGGCGGCCCAGCGGCGCAGTTGGCTGCTGGTGGCCGGTGCCATGCTGACGATCTACCTCTGGCTGTTTTGGGTGGTAAGCCGGGGTAGCCGAACCATTGAGGAGCAGCAGTCTGAACTGAGTGACAAAGTCCATCAACTCACTATTCTGAACGAGCAGAACATGCGACTCCAGGGGCGTGTCATTGATGCCGCTGAACGTGCAACGGCGTTAAATGAAAATTTTCTTCAACGCCTGTCGGCAGACATTCATGACGGTCCAGGGCAGGATCTTGGTTATGCACTGATGCAACTGAAAAATTTAGCTGACATGCAAGCAACCG
>JANXLW010000135.1 GCA_025354965.1 Betaproteobacteria bacterium | reverse complement strand
TGCTTGCGGTCCAGCACGTACTGGCGGGCCCGGTGCCAGCAGTCTTCGGCAGCGCCCAGCGCACCCCAGGCGATGCCATAGCGGGCCGAGTTAAGACAGGTAAACGGGCCCTTCAGGCCTTGCACGTCGGGGAAGGCATTTTCTTCCGGGCAAAACACGCCATCCATCACGATTTCACCGGTGATGCTGGCGCGCAGGCCGACCTTGCCATGGATCGCTGGCGCGCTCAAACCCTTGGCTCCCTTGTCCAGCACGAAGCCGCGAATCGGGCCTACTTGCCCACTCTCGCTCACTTCTTTGGCCCACACAACAAACACGTCGGCAATCGGGCTATTGGAGATCCACATCTTGCTGCCCGTCAGCTTGTAGCCACCAGCGGTCTTGTAAGCGCGGCTGGCCATCGAGCCGGGGTCGGAGCCGTGGTCCGGCTCGGTCAGGCCAAAGCAGCCAATCCATTCACCAGTGGCCAGTTTGGGCAAGTACTTCTGCTTTTGCGCTTCTGTGCCAAATTGAAAAATGGGCACCATCACCAGCGAACTCTGCACGCTCATCATCGAGCGGTAACCGGAATCGACGCGCTCCACTTCACGCGCAATCAGACCATACGCCACGTAGTTCAAACCGGGGCCACCGTAAGCCTCGGGGATGGTCGGGCCCAACAGTCCGAGCTCACCCATTTCACGGAAGATGGCGGCGTCGGTCTGTTCCTTGCGAAACGCTTCGATCACGCGCGGCTGCAGCTTGTTTTGGCAATAGACGGCCGACGCGTCACGCACCATGCGTTCCTCATCGTTGAGTTGTTGATCCAGCAAAAAGGGGTCTTGCCAGTTGAATGCGGTGTGGGCCATGCGAGTTCTCCAGAGATTTGTTGTGCTCAATGGTAGCCGCCCGAACGACCTGACACAAACGATTAGTTTTCATCCAGACATGACAAAAAATAATATTTAAAACAAATTTTTCCACCTTGAAAGCATTTTTCCAATAAGCTTCAGGTGCCGTTCACCCATCCAGTTGTGTACATTCAGCACATCATGCGTAGAAAAATCCCCTCACTGCAGGCGCTGGCCTGTTTCGAAGCCGCCGCCCGCCATGAAAGCTACACACGCGCTGCGCAGGAACTGGCGCTGACGCAGGGTGCGGTATCAAGGCAGATCACGGCACTGGAAGAGTTTTTAGGCGTCGCGCTGTTTCGCCGCACCCGCCACGGCATGGCGTTGTCCGAACGCGGCGCAGACTATGCGGCCCAGGTGGCGCCACACTTGCAAGCGCTGGAGCAGGACACGCTTGAAGTCATGTCGACGCAAGGGCGTGGCGGCAGTATCCGGCTGGCCGCCGTGCCGACGTTTGCGACGCGCTGGCTGATACCGCGCCTGCCTGCGCTGAAGGCGCTGCACCCCGAAATCACAGTCCATATCGAGACCCGCACCCGGGCCTTCATGTTTGCCGACACGTCGTTTGACGCGGCACTCTATGCCGGCACCGTCGAGCAGGTCAGCAATTGGGCTGGCACCCAGTCGGTTCGGCTGCTGGCGGAGGACATGGTGCCGGTTTGCAGCCCGGCATTGATGGGCAAAAAATCAGCGCTGACGGCGCAAAAGATTGCGCAACTGCCGCTGCTGCAACAAAGCACCCGCCCGACCGCCTGGCGCCAATGGTTTGACGCCGCCGGTGTGGCCGCGCCGTTGGCCATGTCCGGGCCATGCTATGAACTTTTTTCCATGACCGCGGCAGCGGCAGCCCAGGGCTTGGGCCTGGCGTTGGTACCGCGCCTGCTGGTGGAGCCGGAACTGTTGCGTGGTGAACTGGTCGTGGCGTGCGCGCTGCCCCTGAAAAGCGAGCGGGCTTACTACCTGGTCACACCCGAGCGCGCCGATGAGCGACCGGCACTGACCACGTTTCTGTCCTGGCTGCTGCAAAGCGTGAATCAGCCGGCCTAGCGCCATCAAGGCTTTTGTCGCTGGCTTTGCAAAAACGCAAAGACCGCTGGACCTTCGCAAAAAGCCACGTTGAATCGGAGCCAGGGACTGGTCTGCAAATCGGGACTGAACAGATGCCCGGGCCCCAGCAGAATGTCCTGCTCGGCGGCCTTATAGGCGAGCTCGGTGGCATTCGGTATTTCCGGGTGCCTGGCCCACAAAAAAATCCCGGCTTTCGGTTCTGAAAAAATCTCAAAACCGATTTTTAGCAAGCCGGATGCCGCTCCCTCGTGCGCTTTGGCCAGGCGCTCGCGCAGGCCTTTGATGTGCTTGCGCCAGCGCCCATCGACCAGCGCGCCATGGGCCAGGCGCTCACTGAACTCGGAGGAAGTCAACCCCGAGATCATCTTGAGCTGCGCCAGGTCCTCCAACACGTCCGGATTGGCCGCCAGATAGCCGACCCGGATATTGGGGGAGATTGTCTTGGAAAAACTGCTGATGTATATGGGGGGCCGTAGAAAACGGAATTTAAAGCACGCTAAGGATTACCGGAGGCCGGAATCCAGCGG
>JANXLW010000110.1 GCA_025354965.1 Betaproteobacteria bacterium | reverse complement strand
GCGGCAAGCTCGGCCTGTCCGCCTGCGTTTGCCGTCCACCGGAGCCACCGCCATGGAAATTTTCGACTACGACAACATCCTGCTGCTGCCGCGCAAATGCCGCGTGGAGAGCCGCTCTGAGTGTGATGCAGGCGTGGAGCTGGGCGGCCGCAAATTCCGCCTGCCAGTGGTGCCCGCCAACATGAAGACGGTGGTGGATGAGTCGATTTGCCAATGGCTGGCGCAAAACGGTTACTTTTACGTGATGCATCGCTTTGACCTGGACAATGTGGCCTTCGTCAAAACCATGCGGGACAAAGGCCTGTTTGCCTCGATTTCGCTCGGCGTCAAAAAGCCAGACTATGACGCGGTAGACCAGCTGGCGGCGCTGGGCCTGGTGCCGGAATACATCACCATTGACATCGCGCACGGCCATGCTGACAGCGTGAAAAACATGATCACCTACTTGCGCGAGAAGATGCCCTCCACCTTCATCATCGCAGGCAATGTGGCGACGCCCGAGGCGGTGATTGACCTGGAGAACTGGGGCGCAGACGCCACCAAAGTGGGCGTGGGCCCTGGCAAGGTGTGCATCACCAAACTCAAGACCGGCTTTGGCACGGGCGGCTGGCAACTGTCCGCCGTGAAGTGGTGCGCCCGGGTGGCGACCAAGCCCCTCATTGCCGACGGCGGCATCCGCGACCATGGCGACATTGCCAAAAGCATCCGCTTTGGCGCGTCGATGGTGATGATTGGCTCGCTGTTTGCGGGACATGAAGAGTCGCCCGGAAAAACCGTAGAGGTCGATGGCAAGCTGTTCAAGGAATATTACGGATCAGCCAGTGACTTCAACAAAGGCGAATACAAACACGTCGAGGGCAAGCGGATTCTGGAGCCGGTCAAGGGGCCACTGAAGAACACCTTGATCGAGATGGAGCAGGACGTACAAAGCTCCATCAGTTACTCGGGCGGCAAAAAGCTGATGGACATCCGCAAGGTGAATTACGTAACCCTGGGCGGGGACAACGCGGGTGAACATCTCTTGATGTGAAAATTAATAAACTATATTTAATATAGCAAATTAATCAATACCCACGGGAACTTAAACCTATTTTCCCACCCACATCCCGTGCGAAGGGTGCTCTGCGGCCACCGGAGGCGCATCGGCCGGTGTGGGCTGGGCTGGCCCGTTCAACGCGTTCTGGCCCGGTCGGACTGCTGCATTGGCGGACACTTGGGGCAGATTGGCAAAGGCAGGACAGGCGCCGGTTTGTATGTAGCTCAATGCAGCGGCAATGCGCCGCTCAGCCGGGTCGCCCAGTTCATGGGCCAGGTCGTCGCTCATCACACAAGTGGGCGCAAGGCCGCTGGTATAACCCCCGACGCCCTGCGCATTCACTGAATCAAAATTGACGGCGCTGTACGTGATGCCACAGGCAGCGCGTGGCTGAAACCCGTAGGGTTTGCCATAAGTGGCGGTGCCTATGGACACCACATTTCGGAAGGGGCGCAAGGCGTTGATCAGCAATTCGCTGGCCGACGCCGTGCTTGCAGAGGTGATGACAAACAGGCGATTCAGGCCATCCAGCGGGGCAGTGGCCAAGGTGGTGGCGTCGCTGGTGAATGGATAAATGACATTGCTCGCGCTGTTGGCCGCGTTGAATCGCAAGGCGGCAAAGGTATTGCCGGCCAGGCTGGCGCCACCGATCAGGCTGGCCAGGTTGCGAGCGGTTGTCAC
>JANXLW010000043.1 GCA_025354965.1 Betaproteobacteria bacterium | reverse complement strand
ACACCACCAAAAGCGATCACCAGACCCGTGTGTAGCTTGGTAAGGCTGAACATGTTTGCATCACGCATACGCACCTTGCTCTGTTTTCTGCTTTCCATGGGTACTCCTTCAATGAATTGGAAAGCAGAGCATTTCAAAATCAGCGCCAAAATTGGCAACAGGCAGAAGGTATTTCCGACCTGTTTCTGTTTCCGTGGCATGACTGTAAGGTAACTATTTGTGAAGTTTGATTGGGGATAACCCAATAACGCATAAAAAAACTGGTTTGTTGCCAAAATACGTCGCCCAACTCCAAGGGCAGACACGGCCCTTGCGTGGTGCTCAATCCGCCCACATGCCGCGGCGTTCTCCTGGCTCGGGTAAAGTGGCTGTAGCGCGACTTGAAGCCGTCAATGACTTCACGCGAGCGGCCGCAGCCACAGTGGGGCAGCTTCCGGTTTGCAGGTAACTTGTAGCCACACCGGTCAAGGCCTCTGTGGGGTCACCCAGTGGCCCGCTGAAAGTATCGGTCGCCGCGCACGTGGCGGCAATGCCGTTGTAGTAGCGTCCGTCACCCAAGGCGTTGAAGGCCTCGAAGTTGACTGCGCTGAAGGTGCTGCTGCAAGACGTCGTAGGGTTGAAGCCAAACGGCTTGCCGCAGGTTTGCCCGCCCACTGTGACGACCTGTACGTAGGGTTTGAGGCCGTTGACTATCAACTCGCTGGCAGAGCAGGTGCGCTCGCCGGTGATGACCACAACGCGCGCAAAGCCAGTCGCAGAGCTGGCCAGCTTGTAGCTTGCATTGCTGGAGGAGTGATTGGCGTTGTAGTTCAGACTGCTGAACAGTTGGCCGCTGTGGGCGCTACCTGCCACCAGTGATGCAAGGATATTGGCGGTGGAAATCCGACCACCGCCGTTGTAGCGCAGATCCAGAATCAATTCGGTGGCGCCGGCCGAGCGAAAACTGTTGAACGCTGCGGCCAGCGGCGCTTCGGCCTGTGTGATGAAATCCTTCAGCACCAGGTAGCCGGCCTTGGTTCCGTTGGCCAGTGTCAGCACAGTTGACACCGGTACCGGGGTCAATGAGTAGGTGGCGGCTGTCAGGGTCACCGTTCGCACGCCGGCGCTGTTGCTGATCTGCAGCGTCAGGGTGTCGCCTGCCAGGGCTGGGTTCAGAGCGCTGAAGTCGTTGGCGGCGATCAGCTCGGCCGCAGTCCGGCCGTTGATGGACTCAATCACGTCACCACGCACCAATCCTTGCGCAGCAGCAGGCGATTGCGCCTCGATGAAACGCACCTTCAAGGGCAGTTGCAACTCCAGTCCGTTGACGAACAGTCCGTAGCCCAGGGTTTTGCCCTCGCCGAAGAACTGGTTGAAGCTGGCGGCGTCCGAAATGTAGCTCCAGCGGTCGGCTGGCACCGCGCCTGCGCCCTGGAAACGCAGCGCATCAAAATAACTCTGTACTGTGGTGTAGCCAGTGGGCTCTGGGTTGGGTGATGCGCCAGACCAAAAGTACCAGTCCTGCATATAACTGCGTAACCAGTTCTTCTGCGCGTCTGGACTGCAATCCGCGCTGCCAGCCGTCCCGGTGGATCCGCCTCCGCAGCTGCCCAAAGCGAGCAAAGAGACCGCGGCTGCTATCAGCGCAAATGCCCGGCGAGATTTACGAAATGTCATGTCGGCTCCAGTCTCGAGTTTCACCTGGAAAATCGATGCAATGCAATGCATTCACTTGCCAGACTTTATGGCGGTCTCGTCTTCCCCTTGATAACGGCGACTGCTTCAGCCTGACGAATAATTGTCGTGCATTTCAGGTACTTTGTCCGGCTCTTCAACTACCGCCTCAACCAAGTTGTGGTTGCGTTGGTTCCAGTCTTAGAGCGTCACCCACCACCGTATTGCACCAGCCGGGCAGGTCTTCCAGGTGCT
>JANXLW010000489.1 GCA_025354965.1 Betaproteobacteria bacterium | reverse complement strand
GATGCGGCGGCAGCGGCGGTCACGCCATAGCGCACAAACTTCGGCAGTTTGGCCTGGTTCTCCGGGCGGCCCATGAACTCAACCAGCTTCTCGGCATTGGCTTTTTGCGGCGTACCTTTCATGATGACCCAACTGTCCATGGTGTAGGGCGTGTCTTTCCAGACCATCTTGAAGTTCTTCTTGTCCTTCTCGTTGGCCGCTGTAATGCGGCCGTTGTAAGCGGTGGTCATGGCCACATCGCCGGCAGCGAGCATCTGCGGTGGCTGGGCACCACTCTTCCAGAACACCAGATCACCCTTGATGGTGTCGAGCTTCTTGAAGGCACGCTCGACGCCTTCGGGTGTACGCAGCACCTTGTAGACATCTTTGGAGGAAACACCGTCGGCAATCAGGGCCACTTCAAGGTTCCATTTGGCGCCGTTGCGGATGGAGCGCTTGCCAGGAATTTTCTTGGTGTCGAAGAAATCGGGCCAACCATTGGGAGCAGCCTTGATCTTGTCGCCGTCATAGGCCAGCACCAGGTTGTAGATGATCGCGCCAACGCCGCAACCGTGCACGGTTCCCGGCAGATAACGCGCCGCGCCGCCAATTTTGGTAACGTCGAGTTTTTCGTAGAGGCCTTCATCGCAACCGACTTCGAGTTCATCGGCTTCGACTTGAACCACGTCCCAAGTATTGTTACCACCTTTGATCTTGGTGCGCAGGACGCCCAATCCACCGTCCCAGGCTTCGTCGCTCAGCTTGGTGCCGGCGGCATTGAACGGCTTGAAGTACACCTCCTTCTGACCGTCCTGATAGGCGCCGCCCCAGGATACGACGTTGAGATCACGCGACTGCGCTAGCGCCTGACCAGTCATGCAGGTCAATGCGACGGCCCCCGCAAACGTTGCCAATAGTTGCTTCTTCATACCTGTTCTCCTCTGTAAAAATAAAAGACCGACCAACTCACTAAAATATCCATGCATCTTCAGGCCGGAACCCAAGACACAAGTTTTGCCCAACGACCAAACCCCCAGGCAAAGCCCCGGGGCTGATTTTTGCAAACCATTGAGGCAGTTCGCTTGCCTGATTCGTGCCAACGCCACCCAGCCGTGCGACCAGGCGCCAGTGGTCACCCTGATGAATCAAATCGATCAGGGTGCCGTCAATGCAATTGGGCGTTGTCAACGCGGTGCGTTGGGCCGCTACCTGTAGAAATTCGGGCCGCACACAAAGCCTGACAGCAGAACTTTCGGCCCCTGTTGTGGCGGCACTGATTCGAGCTTGCAGCGTTTGTCCGCCACTGGTTTTCACACCTGCAGTTTGGGCGCCCGAACCCGCGTCGGGGCCAGGCTCCAGGGTGCAGTTGATCATGTTGTTGTCGCCCAAAAAGTTGGCTACAAAAGGATTGGCCGGCGAGTCATACAGCTCTTGTGGCGAGGCGAGCTGCTCAATTCGGCCCTGGTTGAACACGGCGACCCGATCTGACAATGTCATCGCCTCGGATTGATCATGGGTGACAAAAACCATGGTCACACCCAATTCACGATGCAGGCGCCGGATCTCCAACTGCATCTCCTCGCGCAGTTTCTTGTCCAGTGCCGACAGCGGTTCATCCATCAATACCAGACGCGGTTCGAACACCAGCGCGCGCGCCAATGCGACGCGCTGTTGCTGACCGCCCGAGAGTTGATTTGGTTTGCGATGTGTGAAATTCTCCAGATGTACCTTGGCGAGCGCCGCGGTTACTTTGTCGGTGATTTGAGAGGGAGGCACCTTGCGCACAGACAACGGAAACCCAACGTTTTCTGCCACCGTCATATGGGGAAACAGCGAGTAGCTTTGAAAAACCACCCCCATATTGCGATGATGCGGTGGTAACGACTCAATGGCTTTACCGTCAAGCCGGATGGCTCCGGAACTCGGCGCCTCAAATCCGGCCAGCAACATCAGAGTGGTAGTTTTGCCCGATCCCGATGGACCCAGCAAGGTCAAGAATTCACCCGTCTCAATATGCAGATTCAAATCATCCACCGCCGCGCTGGTACTGCCAGCGTAGCGCTTGAAAACATGTTCAAACTCGATCAATGCCATTGTGTTTTTATCCTGGCAATCTTTGTGCCTATGTGTTCCAGCGTTCGACCCAGGCCAAGGTGTCCGCCAGGGCCAGATTGATGCGCAGCAGAAGCTCGTCGATCTCGGCTTCAGAAATGATCAGCGGTGGCGAAATGGCGATCACATCGCCGATCAGGACCCGGACGATGAGTCCATGTTCCTGCGCACGATTGACAAAGTAGTTGCCGACACCACGTTTTGGATCAAACGGTTTTCGCTGAGAGGGATCAGCCGCCAACTCGATGGCGCCAATCAGGCCGAGTCCACGCGCGTCCCCCACCAGCGGGTGACCTTTCAACTTCTGCAGGCCTTGCTGGAGTCGCGGGCCGACTTTCTGCACGTTGCCAATCACGTTATCCGACTCATAGATGCGCAGGGTTTCCAGTGCGACGGCACACGCCAAGGGGTGGCCGCTGTAGGTGTAGCCGTGGCCGAAGACACCGATCGCTGCGCTGGCGTCGGCAATGGACTGATAAATCTCGTCGGTGAGGTACAGGGCCGACATCGGCACATAGGCGGATGTCAACATCTTGGCGACCGTGATCATGTCGGGCTTCAGGTCGAACACTTGCGTGCCGAAGGCTTGCCCCAAACGGCCAAAACCGGTGATCACCTCATCGACCAGAAACAGGATGTCGTATTTTTTGAGGATGGCCTGAATCTTGGTGAAGTAGCCCGGTGGTGGCACGATCACACCGCCAGCGCCCTGCACCGGTTCGGCAATGAACGCGGCTATTGTGTCGGGGTTTTCGCGCAGGATGGTGTCTTCCAGTTCCTTGGCCAGACGATCGACAAACTGCGCTTCTGTTTCGCCGGGTAATCCGAACTGGTACAAGTGCGGGCAACTGACACGCACTATTCCAGGCAGCGGCAAGTCAAAATGCTGGTGCATGGTGGCCAGCCCTGACATCGACGCGGCGGCGGCGGTGACCCCGTGGTAACCCTTGTTGCGAGCGATGATTTTCTTTTTGAGCGGTCGGCCTTTGGCATTGTTGTAGTAGCGCACCAGCTTGAAGGCGGTGTCGTTCGACTCCGAGCCCGAGTTGGCAAACAGCACACGGGCCATGGGTACCGGGGCCCATTTGATCATGGCCTCGACCAGCTCTGTTACCGGGCCAGGCACTTTGCCCGAGAACGAGTGGTAGTAGGGCAGCGTCGTCATTTGCCGGTAGGCTGCTTCGGCCAGCCGTTTTTCCGAGAAGCCAAGTGAAGCGCACCAGAGCCCGGCCATGCCTTCGATATAGCCTTTGCCATGTTCATCGAAAACCTGCACGCCTTCGCCTCGCACAATCACGAGAGGGCCATCTTTTTCAAACTCGCGCAGTTGCGTGTAGGGATGCAGGTGATGTCTGAGGTCGCTTTGCCCAGCCAACGAAATTTCCGGTTTTAGACCAATCATGCTTCTCCTGTTTTTCTCATTCGGGTTAACTGGCAAAGCCTCTCACGGCGGGAGGTTGCCAAATTTATGGGCACAAGATTAGCACGATTAAGTGCCAAAAAAATTGGTGAACGAGCGGCCCGCCATCAATTTTTTTGTTTAAATTGATTGAACCGCTGTCAGGGCAGCCTCAATAATAGCCAGACCCTCATCGACGATGGCGTCACTGGCAGTCAACGGCACCAGGATGCGGATGACGTTGCCGTAGGTACCACAAGGCTGGACCGCGAAGCCCAACCGATTCTGCGCACCGCGATGCTGACGAATAAGCGCCAGGTCGGCTTCATTGAAGGTGTACAAGCGGATTAACTCGTCCCCGGCGGCGGGGATGGCCAGAAGGCTTTCGCGCTCGGTTGCGGAAAGTATGGAGCGGCGGGGCATCGGTTACCTTCTTCTTAAAAACGCAGGTTTTTGATAAGCCTTGCCCAGGCACCGATGCGGCACGCAAAATCAAGGAACTTCCATTCTCACAAATAGCTCTCAATATGCTATTCTCAATCAACTAACATTGCAATGAGTTTTGATAAGGAGAGATGTATGGGGCAGCTCGATCACATTGACCATGACACTGAGGAAGCCGTCCGGCGTTTCCTAGCCTTAATCGCCGGTCAATATGACATGGCGGGGGCCATCGTCTTCGGCAGTCGTGCGCGTGGAACCCATCGCCCCGACAGCGACGCCGATGTCGCTGTGCTCCTGAGCGGCGAACATCAACGCTTCCTACCCACCAAGCTGGCAATGGCCGACGTGGCTTTTGACGTGCTGCTTGAAACGGGCATCAACATCTCGCCACTACCGGTCTGGCTCGATGAATGGGAACACCCAGAAAATTACTCTAATCCGGCTCTGCTTCACAATATCGCCAGCGAAGGGTTCCGCCTGTGAGTAATCAATTGACTCCCATTGCCTTGATGGCAAAGGCTGACCGAGCATGTTCGTCAGCGCGGGCCTTGCTCGATTTGGGCGATGTAGACGGCGCATGCAACCGTTCCTATTACGCGATGTTCGATGCCGCCCGCGCGGCGTTGCTGGCATCGGGTTCTCCAGTCAGACCAGACATTGGCAAGACGCACAGCGGCCTCATCAATGCTTTCAGCGAACACCTCATCAAGAACGGACCTGTTTCGAAAGAACTGGGGCGTCTGTTAAAACGTGCGGAGGAAATCCGATTGGTTGCCGACTACAAGGGAGACTCGGTTGAACTGAGCGATGCACGGGAAATGGTGGCGCAGGCCGAAACCTTCGTTACGGCCATGCACGCCGAGTTCATGTCCAATGACCACAACGGAGACAACGATAGGATGGAGCCGTGATGAGATGTTGATCGGCTATGCGCGGGTCTCAACACAGGACCAGAACCTTGATCTGCAACGGGACGCACTGACTAAGGCCGGTTGCCATAAGGTCTTTGAGGACAAGGTGAGCGGTACGCGGACTGATCGTCCCGGCTTGGCCAAGGCGCAGGAAATGCTGCGCGAAGGAGACACCCTGGTAGTTTGGAAGCTTGATCGCCTGGGCCGTAGCGTTAAGCAATTGGTCGATCTGGTCGCCCAACTACACAAGCAAGATGTCCAGTTCAAAAGCCTCACCGATTCCATCGACACCGGCACGCCGTCCGGGCGGTTTTTCTTTCACATCATGGCTAGCCTAGCCGAAATGGAGCGCGAACTCGTTGTCGAGCGCACACGTGCTGGGCTGGAAGTCGCCCGGAAACTTGGCCGCAAGGGTGGTCGCAAGCTCAAGATGACCGAAAGTAAGATCGAATCGGCCAAGAAATTACTGGCCAGCGGCGTTCCGCCTAAAGACGTGGCCAAGAACTTAGGCGTGTCCGTTCCTACGCTTTACCGCTGGATTCCGGCCTCCAGTGGTCCTTAGCGTGCTTTAAATTCCGTTTTCTACAGCGGCCCCAAATTGCGGCCGAGACGATCAAGTTTCCACACCAGCAGCGTGTCCCCTGCCCGCAGGGCTTTCAGGCAGCTGATCAGACCAGGCCGTGCGTCCAGGC
>JANXLW010000488.1 GCA_025354965.1 Betaproteobacteria bacterium | reverse complement strand
CTACCCCCACGCCAGTGCTCGAATCCAAATCGTCACTTACGACATCAAAAACAAATCGGCGCCAACTTGGACAACATTCTTTCGCGCGACGTACCGGTCTGTGCTAACGACTGATCTAAGCGAGCTTCAAGCCTATTGATGTGTTCCCGCATCAAGATGCCGGCTCCTTCCATGTCACCGGCTGCAATTGAGGCCACGATATTTGCGTGGTCCTCATTTGAGTCTTGCGCTTCGGTGGCTGATTGGTAGAGGGCTGACACTAAGGTAGTACGTGCGGACAAGTCCACCATCATGGCTGACAAAAAGCGGTTACCCAGGTTCTCAGCCAAGCACACGTGGAAGTCTGCCAGCAACACTGTTCGAGTGGCCGCGCTACCCATCATGATGGCCCTCTTTTCGTCGGCGACGTGCTTGCGCAGTTGACGAATGACAGCCTGCAGTGGTTTGCCTGAGTCCGTTAGCATGCCGGGTTCAATGATCCGTCGTGCTGCGTAGGTCTCGCGCGCTTCTTCAAAAGACGGCTCGACAACAAACCAGCCCATACGAGGTCGAACCTCCACAAATCCCCGTGATTGAAGCTCTATGAGTGCTTGCCTAACCAGTGTCCGACTGACTCCGAACAAATTGCCAAGCTCTTGTTCACCTAAACGGGCGCCGGGCTTCAGATCCTGGCTGAGGATTGCGCTGACAACTCGTTCAGCAATGTTTACTTTAGACGACTTGGGCATATTCAGAAAATGAAAGCTTCGATTTGCCCGCTAAGGCGCTGCACCTTGCAATCTGCAGTGTGCAGTGTGCAGTGTGCAGCAACTATTTTAGTCAACGAGCCTTGCGCGGCCGGATGCTGGTCATCAAGAAGTAGACCGTCCCACCAATGAGCACACCAATGAACCACCCGTAGATCCCCCACCATGAGGGCATCAGGTTGGTGAAATTAGGTAAGAAGCTGGCGAAAACGGCGCCCACTCCGGTAGCGATCAAGGCGTTCAGATTCCAGCCCCCTTCATATCGGTACTTGCCGTTCTCTTGATAGAGATCCTGCACATCAATGTCACCCTTGGCGATCAAATAGTAGTCCACCAATATGATACCCAGCAGCGGACCCATGATAGAGCCAATGGCACCGACAAAATGTGCGGCGTTGCCTTCCCATGGAGCAAAGGGGTACAGCACCAATGCAATTCCGGCAGCGATGTAGCCACCTTTTTTGAAGTCGATGGACTTAGGAAACACGTTGGCAAAGTCAAATGCTGGCGATACGAAATTGGCAACCACGTTGATTCCCAAGGTGGCGATCGCAAATGTCATCGCTGCTAGCATCGCCAGAAACCAGCTGTCGAACTTAGCGGAAATCTGTTCAGGGTGCAGCAGCACCTCACCGTAGACCTTGAATGCCGCTATGGTCGTGATACCTGCGACCAGTGAGAACAGTATGAGGTTGACCGGTAAGCCCCACAAGTTGCCCTTGCGCACCGCGTCTTTGTTCTTTGCATAGCGCGAGAAGTCGCAGAAGTTTAGATACAGCGCAGCGAAGTAGGTTACCCAGGTCGCGCCAACGGCCATCAAAGCCCAAAATGAACCTGGTTCGCCGCTCACGCCCGAGTCTTTTGTCTTTTCCACCAGCAAGGCTTGCGGAATTTCGTGATCGAAGGAAAAGCCACCTGCCTTGACGCACAACCCGATCGCAAGTACCAGCATTGCGACCCAAACTGCGGGGCCGGCCCAATCCTGAAATTTACGCACGGTTTCCATGCCGTTTTGAATGATGAGCAATTGCAGTGCCCACACCACCACATAGCAAATCACTTCCAAACCAGAGTGCCCGAGTACGTGCGTTGACTGGTGAAACTGCATTATGGAATCCGTGCGAGTGAGCAGTGCCACGATAGCACCCGATGCGGCGGCTGTTTGTGCTCCGTACCAGAAGCAAGCCACTACAGCTCGGACGAGTGCAGGCAAGTTGGCGCCCCAAACACCAAATGAAGCGCGTGCCAAAACCGGATAGGGAACTCCTGTTTTTTCGCCGGCGTAACCGACCAAATTCATCAAGACATAAATGATGAGCGAGCCCATGCCGATGGCAATGACAAAGTTTATGAAACTGCCACACAGTAGGAATAGGCTGGCCGCAAGGTAGTAGCCCCACAGACTGTGGACATCGGAAGTCCACACATTAAAGATGCTGAATGCGCCCCAATGACGGTCTTTGGCGGGCGCCAAATCCTCGTTGTAAAGGTTGGGTGAAGGGTTCTTCAATTCCATAGTGTGGGTTCCTTGGTTAAACAGCGTGATGCTGTACGAATTTGTTCAACAGCTTGTATACAACAATGTACGCTTAACGCACATGGGTTGTATT